>JAUWHC010000173.1 GCA_030606095.1 Promethearchaeota archaeon
AAAGCTCGAAATTGGCCGTTCTTCAAACATATCTAAACCGGCACACGCCGAAGTCCATTCAATTTCCCTATTAAATTTTTTTATCCATTGTTGTTCGTTCCACACTGCTGTGTCGCTTAGGGTTAATGTTGGTCCAATACTGAATATTAATGGGGTAAGTGTGAAAGCAATTACGATTACTATGATAAAGATGATTTTTTTTTGTTTATATCTCGAAAAAATGTAATTTGCCGAATCTTTTTCGTATTGCTTTTTTCCATAAAGGTATATGAAGATTCCTAAAGGCGTCATTGTAAAGAACCCCAAAATAACGGCCCATATTTGGATAAGATTTACACCGTCTAAAGGGAGCGTTGCAACGAAAAAGAATCCCAGTCCACATAGTAAACCAATTATTATGAAAACATTTGAAATCACATAATAGTCGTTTTTACGTAAATATGTATTCTTCACTATGTTAAGAACCAATCTAAGAATCAATACTCCAAAAATAAAAGTTACTACAGGGAGAATTAGATTTGAGTAAATAAAAATCGTTATAAAATCCTTGTTATTTGAATCAAATAAAACAGCAAACGCGTCTAATATTATGTTTGAAGACATTTGAATTTGACCACTTTCAATCAAATAAATTGTCCAAGAAAAGCCGCCACTATTTACATCAAGTAGTAAACCTAATAAATAGAACATTCCAAATCCAATCGTCCACCAAAACGCTAATGCTTTTAACCTTGAGGGTTTTCCGAATTTTAGCTTGGTACCAATTATAGTTAACAAATTTCTTTCAGGTGGTAAACTCATTATAACAGATCCAATAAATCCCCCTATTAATGCAGTTTTGTTAAATATAAATTTAGTAGACCATAGATTTAAGAAGTAAAAATCAAAGAAATTAATTCCACCAGCTTTATTTGAATACAATTGAGCCTGAAGATTAATATTTCCGAACCAAGAGGGCCACCACCAGAAAATGCCTATCGCTGCAATTATCGCAACAACTACAATAGTCAGGATAATTATTTTTATATACTGACCATCTTTTTTAAATAATTTGTAATTAAACCGATCTTCTTTTGCTATATTTGCATCTTGACAGTCCTGGCAGTAGTAATTAAACTTTTTGTGTTTCGAACACGATTTTTTTGCCATATTAAATCAATAATATATTCTATTTTTTTTACTTAAAATTAAAAAGATAAATTTTTTTTAGATAATATAATGCTTTAATATAAAAGATAATCATTAATATTAAGAATTTTCTTTTTAGAAATAAAGGTACGCTCTGATGGCCAAAAAGAAAAAAATTCGGGAGGAATTTGATGTAATCTTCGCAAGCGGTAATGAAAAAGCGATTAAAAAAATGCTAGATAAATATCCTTGGTTACTTGACGAAGTTTCAAACGAGATGAAAGGTACCATAGGAGTACAACAACAAATGCTCGCGGCATTAGGCGTAATGGAGGATGAGCTTGGGGGACCGGTTCCTTTAGACGAGATAATTTTTAGTTTAAGAATAGATTTTAATATTCGTAAAACAGAAGAAGAAGTACACGAAATTTTAAGTAGCACAGAAAATCTAAGTTTAGTTAAGAGAGAGTCAGACGGTTGGACTTTAACACCTGAAGGGGGTAAAGTCTGCGACGATTTTCTAAATAGAACTTTAGGAAAAATAGAATTTTAATTAATATTGCTATTACTAGTATTGAAAATAGAGCAACTTATTTAACTTAAAAATGAATTTTAAAATTGCTATTGAAACAATATTTTTTACTTATAAGTGTTTTGTAATTTAATGAAAGATTTTTAAATTTTCTCTAATTTGATGATTAAAATGGATAAACGAGACGAAGAAAAGGATAATAATCAAATATTTGACGATAACAATCCAGACCCAACAAAAGAAGCTTTCTTTTCTGATATGGGTGATATGGAAGAAGAAATAGCTTCTGAAGCAATTGAATTAGTAACTCACGCATTATCGTTAATAGAAGCGCGCTATTATGACGATGGCATCGAAATTTTACGTCAAGCAATTGGGCTTTACGATCAAATTAATAAAATTGCAGAAGTTGAAGCGTTAAATAATAAAATTTCTGAGGTTTATTTATTAAAAGAACAATCGTTTAGAGAAATTGAATTGGAAACAGATACTATAGTTGAAGATGCTCAAGAAGAAGTTCTTTTAGAACAGAACGAAGAGGAATTATATAACCAAGCAGATTCCTTAATTATAGAAGCATTACAACTTGTAACAAACGAAAAATTTGATGAGGCTCTTGATAAATACGACGAGGCAACAATAATTCTCCAAAAATTAAGTAAAGAGCTTGAATTAAAAAAGCTAAGTGAATTAATTGCGGATTGTTTTAATAAAAAAGCAGAGTATGTACGAATACATAAGAAAGCGTCTACTGGGGAGATTATTACCGTAGAGCAAGACAATGAAGGGGCAATATCGAAATTAGAAATAAAAGCACAACGAATTAGAGCATTTGAAGAATCTAAAAGGAAAGAAAATCAAATATCTAACCAAGCATATGAATTAATTGGAAAAGCAACGGAATTAAAAAAGATACGACAGTATGACGAAGCAATAAGGTTATACGACGAGGGACTTGCTTTATTTCAAGAAATCAATTGGAATAATGAAGTTAAAAAAATTAAAAACATGATAGAGCAAGTTGAAAGAGAGAAAAAAAGATTTTTGGAAGAAGTTCAAAAAATTAAAGCAGAAGAAGAGCGAATGGAAGAAATCAAAAAACAAAAAGAAGCTGCTTTAGTAGAAAGCGCAAAAATTCAAGAGCAAATGAAAAATCAAGCTCAAACAGAAAAGTTGAGGGCACAATCTGAGAGAAAACAAGAAGAAACGACATTTAAAAATGAAATTGCTGAGATATTAGATTATGCTGAAAAGTTAGCAAGAGATTATGATTTAAGAGTTAAAAAGGAGATTAAAAGAGGAAAACTAGTTGAAGAATGCGTTTTTCCTACGGTAATTAAAATTTACGAAGAAATAAAGAAAAAAGTGAAAGATAGAGGTTGGAATGACCAAGCAGAATTGTTTGCTAACCAAATTAGGCATTATCACGCACTTTTAGAAAAAGATAATAATCTTCGCCAAATAGAATTACAGAAACGACAGAAACAAAAAGAATATGACGAAGCTTTAAAAATTAAAACAGATTCGACAATTGTTGAAGTAGATGTCGCACAAGAAAAAAAAATTGAAGAACAGAGAAAACAAGAAGCTGAAGTTAAAACTATTAGAGAAATGATCGAAAATTTGGTGAATAGAGCAGAAAAAATTGCACGTGAATACAACACCGCTTTTAAAAAAGCTGTCAAAGAGGGTAATATGAATATTGAATCAAAATATCCAAAAATAATTAAAATTTACACTAAAGCAAGAGATAATGTTTTAGAAAAAGGTTGGAACGAGGATGCTGCTATTCTTTCAAGTCACATTAGAAAATATTCAGAATTATTAGAAAAAGAAAACAGAATAAAAGAAATAGAAGCTAATAAGGACGAAGAAAAGAAAGCTTTTGAAGAATTTCATAAAATTCAAAAAAAGAAAATTGATGTAGAGAAAATAAAAGAAATTGAAGCTCCAAAAGGAAAAGGAATTGAAGAGGATGAATTTCAAAAAGAAATTACTGAGCTGGTAGACAAAGCCGAGAAAATGGCGCGTGATTATGAAGTAGCCTTGAAAAAAGCAATAAGAGCGGGAAAACTCATAGAAGATTCACCATATAATAGAATAATTGAAATATATCATCAGATTAGAGAAAAAGTTAGTTCAAGAGGGTGGAAGGACCAAATATTAATGTACACAAACCAAATAAGAATTTACCAAGATAAAATGGAAAGCGATAATAAGTTAAGAGAATTAGAGATTAGTAAGATTCAAAAAGGAAAAGAATTTGAAGAATCTCTCAAAGTAAAATCGAAAAGTATATCCCCTGAAAAATTAAAAGAAATTGAAAGTAAAAAATCAAAACAGATAGAAGAACAAAATTTTCAAAAAGAAATTACTGAAATCATTGACAAAGCAGAGAAATTAGCTAGAGAATATAAAATCGCTAAAAAAAGTGTTTTAAAGGAAGGAAAAGATTTAGGAGAAGCTCCTTATTTTGAAATTATTGAAATCTATACAAAATTACGAAATAAAGTTTTAGCAAGAGGATGGACGGATCAAGCGTTAATATATTCTAAGCAAATTAAAATCTATCAAGAGAAATTAGAAAGTGATAAAAAATTACGTCAAATTGAACTTGAAAAAATTCAAAAGCAAAAAGAGTTTGAAGAATCACTGAAAGTAAAAGCGGAAGGGTTAACTGTTGATAAATTGAAAAATATTGAAAGTTTATCAAAACAAGAACAGAACGAGGAGAAATTTGAAAGAGAAATCGATGATTTAGTAGACAACGCTGAAAAGTTAGCCCGAGAGTATGATTTAGCTATTAAGAAAGGGCAATTTGAAAAAGAGTGTCCTTTTTTGACAATTGCAGAATTATATAAAAAGATTAGAGAAAAAGTATATGCTCGGGGTTGGAAAGACGAGGCAGATCTATACGGTAATCAAATTAATCATTACCGCGAAAAATATGAAAAAGACAAACGGTTACGTGAATTAGAGGCTAAAAAAGTAGAAAAACAAAAGGACTATGAAGAATCATTAAAAATGACTAAAGAAGTTAAGATACTTAAACTACAAGAGATACAAGAAATTGAAAGTAAAGACAAAGAAACGGATGGCTTATTGAACGAAGCTATGGACTTTATTAATGAAGCTGAAAACGAAGTAAGAACCTATGAGTTAAGTTTAAAAAAAGATTTTATAAATTATAAAAGTCCTTATGAAAAAGCAATTTCAAACTATGAAAAAGCTAGAAAACTATTCCAGAAAATAGGGTGGAAAGAAGAAGCACACCGATTAATAAGTACCTTAAACTTTTATAAAGAAAAAAAAGTAAAAGATGATAATCTACGATTACTTGAACAACAAAAATTAGAAGCACCTAAGGAAAAGCTGAAATATAAACCGAAAGAAGAAATTTTTACTCATGAAAATAAAATTATAGAATTTGAGAAGATAAAAGAAGCTACGACAAAAGAATCTGAGGAAATTTTTAATATTATCAATCGCGCCGAAAAATTGGCTCAGGAGTATGAAATTAAGAAGAAAAAAGGAATTTTGAATATTGAATCGCCATACGAAGAAATAATTAATATGTACATGGCGGCAAAAAAAGAATTTGAAAAGATCGGATGGAACGAACAAGCTAATCAAATAATCAACTCAATACACCACTATCAAGAGAAGTTAGAGGCTGATAAAAAACTAAGAACCTTGGAAACAGAAAAGATCTCAAAAGAAGAAGAAGAAATAAAGAAACAAAAAATCGAAACACTTTTAGCAAGAGAAGCAGAAGCAGAGTTATTAAAACAAAAAGCTCAGTCCCTCGAACTAAAAAGGAAACACGCGTTAGAATATGAATCCAAAAAAGAGCAAGCTTTTAACTTTATGGATCTTGCAAAAAAAGAGTTCAAGCAAAAAAATTTCGAAAGAGCAATAAATTTCTATAAGGAGAGCGAGAAAATCTTTACCGAGATCAATTGGTCCGAAGGTCAAAAAATGATAAAAGAATCTATTAGAGTAATTAAGCTAAAAAAGGAAAGAATCGTACAAGAACAAGAAGTTGCCGAAAGACAAAAAGCAGAGAGATTAAAACTCGAAGCTCAAATTGAAGATAAAATAATAAAAGCGAAGGATTTACAAAAATTGCAACAAGATCAAAAGAGACGAGAGTTTTTAGCTATACAGAAAGAAAAAGAAAGAGAGAGAGAAATTTCAGAAAACGCTTATCACTTTTTAGAAGAAGGAACTAAATTGAAAAATAAAAAGAAATTTGAAGAAGCTTTTGAAAAGTATATTATGGGGCGAGATTTATTCAAACAAATTGGGTGGCAACATGAAGTTAGTCGAATAAACAACGATTTACTGTTTATACTTAAAAAAGAAATGAAACAAACAGAAAAGATAAAAGCCATGCAACAGAAAAAAGTTGAAGAGAAAAAAGAGCTTGAAGTTTTATTAGATGAAGCAGATAAAAAACGAAAGGAACTCGATCAAATAAGGAAAGAAGAAAAACGTAAACGGCGAGAGGGAATCGTTCAAAAAGAATTAGACATAGCTAATGAAATCATTAAAGATCTTAAATATAACGAAGGAATACTAATGTTAAAAAAAGTAATTAAGAAATTAGAAAAATTGAAACAAGACAAATTAGTAAAGCAAATGAATAAACAAATTGAAGT
>JAUWHC010000027.1 GCA_030606095.1 Promethearchaeota archaeon
GTTTCATTCTTAAACAAAATTTTGTAGTCTTCTGATATGACAAAAACGGTATCTTTTAAGCTTGAAAAAATAGAATTCAATTGCTCTTGTGTTTTGTTTAATTTTTTGTTTGTAAGAGCTAAATCAGCTGTGCGATCTTTAACACGTTGTTCTAACATTTCATTGGATTCTCTTAAATAACGTTCATTTTTTGAGATAATTTGACTTAAAAATGAAACACTGAAACCAACAAATGTAAATATTATAGTTCGTACAAATCCTTCAATTATAACAGTAACCATTTCGCCACCAAGAAAATAAAATAAAATTAAAATTCCCGATAAAAAGAAAGGTACAATTAGCCCTTTTTTTTTCCACCAATAACACCCCAAAATAATTGGAAAATAAAACAAATGGGAATAAATTATATGGACTTTAATTATGATTTCAAAATAATATGTTAAAAAACATAGTATTGATATTGAAGCGACTACAACTAGATATCTGATTGTTTCTTTACGATCTTTTAATATAGAATTTATTATTCTCATCCTTTATTTCAGTTGGGTACTTATTTTCAATGAAAATTCTTGTTTGGTGGTAATTTTACGATAGAAAACCAAAAATTCTCAATAGATTTTACAACTTTGATAAATTGTTCCAAATCAACAGGCTTGGTGATAAAACAATTCGCATGGAGCTCATAAGTTTTGATAATGTCCTCTTCTGCCTTAGATACTGTAAGAATTACTACAGGAATTTGTTTAAGATTTATATCCTGCTTTATTTCAGCTAATACTTCACGCCCATTCTTTTTTGGTAAATTCAAATCTAAGAAAATAATGTCTGGAAGAGTAGCGTCTTTGAACGTCTCTAATCCTCTTAAATAAGCTATGGCCTCTGCACCATCCTCAACCACATTAAGATTATTAATAATTTTAGCTTCTTTCATGGCTTCTTTTATTAAACGAATATCACCAGGATTATCTTCTACTAGTAAAATCTCAACCGGTCTAATTCTTTTACTAAAACTCATTTTTTATCACATATTTATTTTCTTTTATAACTATACAATATTTAATTTCAGATTTGACTTAAGTACTTATACTCACTTCACATATAGGTTTTGATATATTTATTAGTATTTTAAGTAATAAAATTTTAACTTGTTGAAATTTATCTTGAATAACATTATTTTCTAACCTCTGTTTTTGGAATTGAGAAATAAAAAGTGGAACCTTTTCCTAATTCTGATTCCACCCAAATTTTACCACTATGACGTTCAATTATCTTTTTACATATAGCCAACCCTATTCCTGTGCCATCATATTCATCTTTTTTATGTAAGCGCTGAAAAATGATAAAAATCCGATCGAAAAATTGAGAATCAAGCCCAATTCCATTATCACTCACCGAGAAGATCCATTTATCTGCTTTAACCTCTCCTGATATGTGAATACATGGAGGTTCTTCACTTCTAAATTTAATAGCATTAGAGATTAAATCTTGTAGTAGTTGTATCATTTGGGACTCATCTGCTAAAATCATTGGTAAGGGATTGTAAGTGAGTGTTACATTGGTTTCTTTAATTAATTGCCTAAAAGTGGCAATCACACCTTCTAAAACAGCGCTCATATCTGAATTTTTAAAAGGTTTACCACGCGTTCCTACTCGTGAAAACATCAATAAATCACTGATTAAATTTTGCATCCTAGTTGCGCCATCAACAGCATAATTTATAAAATCATTAGCATCTTCATCCAATTTATCTTGATAACGCTTTTGTAATAATTGTGTAAAACTAGCAACCATCCGCAATGGTTCTTGAAGATCGTGAGACGCCACGTAAGCAAATTGTTCTAGTTCAGCATTTGAACGCTTTAAATCCTCCATGGCTAATTTCAAATTTTTAGTTCTTTTTTCTACCTTTTGCTCTAATTCTTCATTTAAAATTTTCAAATTTTCTTCAGATTCTTTTAATGCCTCCTCAGCCTTCTTGCGCTTGGTAACATCTCGACTATGAACAATTCCGCCAAAATGGTTTCCATTATCATCGTAAATTTTCGATACTGTACGCGATATGGGGATTATTCCTCCATCTTTACGAACTAGAATTAGTTCTGCTTCAACACTACCTATTTTCTTGAGAATTGGAAACTTTTGCTTGAATATAGCTTTGTTATCACCCTTAAAAAATGTCGTAATATGTTTTCCAACCATCTCTTTATAGTCATAACCAATTAATTTTTGATCAGCCGTGTTACAATCAACAATATACCCTTTAGAATCTATGATTGAAATTCCATCTGGAGCATTTTCAAATAATTCACGATATTTCTTCTCAGATTCTTTTAATATTAACTTTGCATCTATTCGTTCAAATGTTCTTCCTAATCGTTCAGCAATCTCATCTATGAGATCTCTTTCTTCCTTTATAAAAGGTCCCTCGTCAAATGATGGCATCTCCTCTAAATAAGATACCTCTACAATACCAATCTTTTCATTTTCAATAATAATATCGCTTGCTTGCTTCCACTTCGTTTCTTTAAAGTTTTCAGTTTTATACTCCGTACTGTCTATGATTATTCTTACGCATGTTACTTCTGGAAATTGCCAAGCAGGTGGTAACAACTCGACCGTTCTTTTTAGTATTTCTTCTTTGGTAACATCTTTTTCCTCGATAATCTTAGAAAGCCCATAAAGGCAGTTTAGCTCTTTTGTCATTTCTACTACCATATATTCAAGGCGATCCCGATACTCTTTTAATTCCTCTTCGATCTTTTTATGTTCGGTAATATCTCTTAACATTTCTACCATTGCCGGTTGCCCGTTGTAATTTTCAATTCGAGAGGCGATAATATCGAAAAATTTAGTTTCTTTCCTTTTAGGAAAAGTTATGCATTGTTCGAATCGAAACTGGCACACATCACTTTCAGCAAATTTTGTCATTGGACATTGCTCACATGGTTGATCTAACCTCTTTATTATTTCATAACAATTTTTTCCTATAATTTCTTTTCCGAAGAAGTCATGAGCTGTATCATTTTTAAACAGGATTTTATAATCCTCTGAGACGACAAAAATAGTATCCTTAAGGTTTAAAAGGATAGGGTTTAGTTGCTCTTGAGCCTTTTTTAATTTTTGTTCTACTTCGACACGGTTTGAAATGTCTATGGAAAAGCCAATTATACCAATGATTTCTCCTTGATCATTAAATATAGGAATTTTATTGGTATTCACCCATCGGATACCATCTTCAGTTTCCCACGGTTCCACAATGTTTAATTTAGGTTTACCGCTATTGATTACTTCTAAGTCATCGTCCCAATAAGCTTGTGCCTGTTCTTTTGAATAAAGGTCAAAACAATTTTTACCTTCAATTTCTTTTCTACTTAATTTTTGACCATCGGTAAAATATTTATTTACACGAATTAAATTATTCTTTTTATCTTTATAAAAGACTAACCCTGGAATATTATCCAGTATCATTTCCATTTCTTTAGCAAGTTTTTTATATTTCTTTTCAGAAATTAAATCAGAGTTACTCATTTTTTAAATCACATATTTCTATATCATATCATTATATTAAATAATTCATAATAACTTTAGATGACTGTATATCATATTTTTTATTATTCCTTTTAAAAATCTTGATTAGACCTTACTTTTGGCTTTTTTTAATAATAATTTAGATATAAGAGATTCTCGTTTATTTTTTGCTCATCATGTTTGAAAGAAATCATCTTCTGATTTTTAAGATTGAATTTTTATTTTCGAAATATCATAATCTTCAAAATTAAATTTATTTTGAACTTTAACTTTTCAATTTTTTATATACAAATATTTTCTTACACTATAAATAATATAATTTATATATAAATATGCTTTAAAAAGATTTTTAGTGTAAATTTAGGATTCTTTAAAATACAAAATGACTAGAAAGCAATTATTTAAATACATGTTATTTTAATATTTTTTTGAACAAATTTAGACATATTTTATTATCCAGAAATGTATAATTATTAATTATTTCAATTTTTTAGCGCAGCATCAAAAAGGTTGGGTTAAAACTGACTGAGACTAATTATTAATTATAAGATCAATAGGATAAAAAGTAAGCTGGAAAATATACAGGGTGTAATAAGAAAATGTTGAAAACAAAAACAAAAAGGAGGGAGATAAAAATATAACAAATAAATCAATTAACATCTTATTAATCGAAGACAATGAAGGAGATGTTCGTTTAATAAGAGAAATGTTAAAAGACGTTAGTAATTTAGTGTTTAAAGTAGAAGCTTCTAACTTACTTATTAAAGCGTTAAAATTATTCGAGAGCCGTAAATTTGATGCGATTTTGTTGGATCTTAATCTTCCTGATAGCATGGGGATTGACACTGTGTCTAAGACCTTAGAAGATATCCGTGATACTCCAATTATCATTTTAACTGGTTTAAATGAAGAAAAAATAGCAATTTCGTCAGTTAAAATGGGAATTCAAGATTATTTAGTAAAAGACCATTTTGATAGCGTATTATTAGCACGATCCATCCAGTATGCTATCGAACGGAAGCAAATGGAAACTAATTTAAAAGAATCAGAAAAAAGGTATAAAGATTTAATAGAAACATCTTCTATGGGTTTATTAGAAATTGATTTAATTAATAAAAATATTGAATATATTAATCCTAAATTGTTAAAAATTTTCGGTTACAAGAGAACAGAGTTAAATAATGCATCTATTCTTTATAAAACCATATTTCCAGAAGATATTAAGGAGATTTTAGAATCTCATGTAGAAAAAAAAATAGAATTTAGGGTAATTACTAAAAATGGAAAAATTAAATGGTTGTCTGGAAATAGATTACATCACTATAATGAAAATGGAGAAATAACTGCCTTAAGATTATGGTTAATGGATATTACTGAGAAAAAAGAATTAGAAGAAATTAAAAATAATTTAGTAACACGTTTTTCTCACGAATTCAAAACGCCATTAATTTCTATTAAGGGATTCGCAGATTTTTTATTAACGGTACACAATAAGAATTTAGACGATAAAACGATTTCATTTTTGAAAAAAATTAAAGATGGAGGCAATCGATTAAAAGAGCTAGTAAATTCTTTCATAGAAAGTTCACAATTAGATAATGCTTTAACTAAATTAAAATTACATCAAGAAAATTTAACTGATTTGATCAAAACAGGTTTAGAAGAAATGCAAGGCTTAATTAACTTAAGAGATCACACGATTAACCTAGACATACATGATCAATTAATTGCGAGCGTAGATAAAGAAAAAATATATTCTGTAATTACAAATTTGCTATTAAACGCAATTAATTATACACCTAAAGGCGGAAAGATATGGATTCAATCTATTGTTAATGAAGGCTCGATAATAGTTTCTGTAAAAGATAATGGGATAGGGCTTGATGATATAGACAAAAAGCAGTTGTTTAAACCATTTGGAAAGATTGAAAGATATGGAAAGGGTTGGGATATCGTCTCTGAAGGTATGGGTATGGGGTTATATCTCTCAAAAGAGATAATGAATTTACATGGAGGTAAAATCGGGGCGGAATCTAAAGGAAGAAATAAAGGAACTACCTTTTACTTTTCCTTTCCTATTGTTACAAATTAGATGATAGTCAAAAAGCATTAAATTGCGACAGAAAGAGAATTATAAATATTTAAACACGAACTCAAAATCCGATAGGTCAAAAGGTTTTAATATATATCCATCAGCTCTTGTTTCTTGGATCTTTTCTTTTACTTTATGATTTGGAACAGCTGTTAAATAAATAACTGGTATTTTTTTGAGGTTTTCATGATATTTTACTTTTTTACAAATTTCAAACCCACTTACATCAGGCAAAAGTATATCTAACAAAATTAATTTTGGAAGGTTATAATTTAATTCTTCAATTCCTTTTAAACCTGTTATTACTCCTTTGCAAGTATAGCCTTTAGCATCAAAATAATTAGTAACCAATTCTATTGTAGATAAATCATCTTCAATCAATAGAATGTCGTATTGAGCAAGTTTTGCATCTGGTTTTTCTAATTTTAATATAAATCTAATTTCAAATTGTTTAATTTCATCTAATAAGTTTTTAATAATGGATAAAATATCGTTGTTTAAATCCTTTTGATATTTTTCAACGATTAATTGGAGATTTCCTTTGATCGTTGTGAGTCTTTCTTTTAAGGCATGTGTGAAAACAGATAAATCTTGAGCAAGTAAACTGGATTTTTCGTCGATATAAAATTTAATTCCTTCTCTAACTAATTTGGAGAGGGAAGAAATGTCACTTTTTTTAATGAATTCTAGCCATTCTTTTTCTGTTTCTTCTGTAATGTAAACAGAAATTCGTTTTTTCCCAGAATAATAATCCTTTTTAACTTTAGTCTCTTTATCGTCTTTAGTAATAATTCTTCACCTTAACATTAGTCTAAAAAATAAAAAATTTACAAAATTATCCATATTTCATTAAATTCTTTAAGATACTAAAGTGTAAATATATTATTTTTTAATTAGTTTTTTACTATTCCTAATTATATTTACCAAAAACATTAAATAAATTTGTTGTTTTAAAAATTAAACATGAATCTTGCATTTTTAAAACAATTCAATTATTATCGGCTAACCAATCCACGTTTTACAAACATATCCTTTAATTCAGATATAATTTCCCTTCTTCCCGCTCCAAAATCACTTCCAGCGTTTGTAGTAATATTAGGAGGCGGCGGCGGAGGTTTTAGAGAATCAAGAGTTACAAAACTTTGTTTAGCAACTGATTGAGGCGCTATCGGTGGCGTGGCTTTTTGAGAGGTAGCCGATAATGATGCTTTTGCTGATTTTATTTTTTTCGCAGTGATTTTATCACTTTCAGTATCTTCCTTTTCTATAGCTTCTGGAGCTGTAATAGACTTTAATCGTTTGGGGGGTCCTGCAGCCCCTTTTAATTTTTTACCTTTTTTGAATGGATCAACATCTTTACTTTTTTTTTTCTTCTTATCTTTGCCTTCTAATTTTTGGTTGTCTGAAATATATTCAATAGGCACCTTTTCAAACGGAACTGTAAAAAGAGATTGCGAAATATCAGAGGGTACTAATCTGAATAGCACGCGTTTAACTTCTGAGAGTTCGGCTGCAACTTTATCCATAAGTTTAAGATTAATATCCAAAATTCTTTGAAGTTTATCTTCAATGTTGGGTAAAATTGTACTTGAATCTAATTCTGATTTCTCTTTTGAAAATATTTTTTTAATACTTTTTGCAATCTCTGGTTCGCTTGAGTAAAAATTATAAATACTTGTAGGTGTGATATCAAAATTCCATGATTTTTCGCTATTCATAAAAACTGTCGAGATTTTATCAGTTAAATACTCCACTTTAATTTGAAAATCAGGATCGTTAACAATATCAGAATCTGCTTTATTTAATAAAATTACAAAGTAAGGACTTTCATTTAAAAAAGCAAGAATATTAATCAATTCGCTCAAATACTCGACAGCTGCATCGTATCTAACATCATCTTGAGAATCAAATACAAAAATTAGGACATCTACTTGGATAAAGAATCTTTCAGGGGATTCGAGATATTCTTCAATATTATCTTTTTGTCCTCCTAGGTCCCATAGAATAAGATCTAACTTATCAGATTGATATTCTTCAACATTTGCCCCTATTGTTGGCTCTAAATTGATCATATCTTGGTAATTAATATCATTAATTAATCTATTAATAAGAGATGTTTTTCCCGCAAAATTAAGTCCCGCTACTACAACCTTCATTTTAGGTTTTTTCATGTATTGCGCTCTTTTGCTCCAAGCATTTGCTATTAGAATTGCTGCGATTAATGCATTTTTAAAGTTAGATTTATTAATAAATGCTTTTTTACTCAATCGTTCGTATTCCGAAATTTGAACCATGGAAAGGTCTCTTAGATTTTGAATATTAATCTTATTAAACTTTACAACATCTTCTTCGTCAATATTCTTCAACCTGTTAATTTCCAAATCGAGAATGTCTTTTAAGCTAGTAGGATAATAATCAATATTAAGAAAACGATCACAAAAATATTTTATAATTGTTTTAGCAGATTCGGACATAATTAACTAATATATTTTCCTTTTTTAAATTTTTATAAAAAGTAAAAGCGATCTAAGTTTTTTGTCTTATTAAAAGTAAAATAGTACAAATAAAGTGTAATTATTTAAAAACCAAAAGAATATAAATAAGCTTTTATCCTATATTTATAGATTTGTTGTAAAAAAATCTTAGATAATAATACATAATTATAATAAAAATTATTTGTATTAATAATCCAAAGATAAAAAACATTTATTAAAGGTTTTGTAAATAAAATGCAAAGTAACAACAATCCTAACGAAGAAATAACATCTCCTTACACATATTTTAAAGAAGATTTAGACAAATTTCCATTTATTTTGATTATTGGAAAATATGACCATATACTAGGTCCGCGTGCTCTTTATTCATCTATTCTTCTTAGAGACGAAAAATTTATTAAAAATTTATTAAGAGACGCATTAAATACAAAAAACCAATTTGTTATACTCGATTTTAATCTATTTTATTCACAGGTTTATAAAATTGAAGTAGAAGACCCCACAGCTAGAGGGAGAAAACAATTATATGCTATTATTCTACTTCGAGATATTGATTATCCATTAATACCAATACTTCATTTTAAAAGAATAGAGATGATATTTCATAAAATTGGAAATGACAAGATTTTGATGGATGACACCCTAGCATTCAAGCATTTTTTTGAAGAGGTTAGAGATATCTACATGAAGAAGGATGAAATCCTACCTTTAGAATCAATTAACATGCAAATACGTAGTGGAGTTAATACCATTCAAGGTTTTTGTGAATTAATTTTAGAACAAAAAAGAAGTGGAAAGGTTTCTGAACAGGATTTAACGAATTACATTGAAATGATGTTAGATTCGTGTAAAGAAATAATTGAAGCTCTTGAAAAACCAAAAGCGTCAACAATTAATTAATAATGATGTAAAAGGGATGATATTATTAGCGATAAAAAATTAACGTTAGTAGGACCTCCTGGTGTTGGTAAAACTACAATAAAGGAAATCTATTTTGAGAAAGGCGATCCAATAACGCTTTTAGAGAATCCATTACTTCCTTCGAGAGGTGTAAATTCAAGTATATATTCTTTATTTAATTCTAACTTAGGAATATTAGATTTAGCAGGGCAAGAAAACGATTTTTGGTTTTCTGAAAGCGGTAAGGAAGTTTTTAGCGAAAGTAGCATTATTTTTTGCATTTTTGATATTATGAATTCTGCAGAATCAATAATAAGATTTTTAGTGAACATTTATCAAATAAAAAAGGAACTCAATCTACACTCTTGTAAAATAATAGCCTTTTTACACAAAATAGATCTCGTAAGCCCCTCGTATGTTAATCAAAAAATTAAAGCAATAAAAAAGTTTATCACTATTCAACATCCAAGAGGCGGAGATTTTGAAATATTTAAAACATCAATCGGAAAGGATTTCTTTTATGATACTTATTATGTTATTTTAAACGCTTTAAATTCGCTTTTTCATCGTGATTTAATTCCAATTAACAAACAAGAGTTTTTAATCTTAAAGAAAGAGCTTTCAATTATTTTACAGTCTGATCACATTTCAAAATTTAACTCAGATTATTTAGTAGATAAATTTGATTTAGATTTAGAAAAAGTTCACCTTCATATGCAAAGACTTGAGCATTTAGGGTTTATAAATAACTTCGACAACTTCAAATTTTTTAAATTAACGAATAAAGCTTATTATTTTAAAGTTGGTTGGGAAAAAGAGCAGCTTAATACTGAAGAGAGCAAAGAGAATAAAAATATTGAACTTTTCTATATTTTTTTATATCTGAATAAACAGAATGTGTAAATAATGAAAAATTCTTGAGAAAAACAAGGATTAAAGAGGAATTAAGAAATGAAATCTGTTTCATCAGTAGACATCAAAGAGCGTAAGAAAGTAGAAGAAGAATTAAGATTGTTGAGCCAGTATGCTCAAGATGCAATAATTCAAATGAATAGTGATGGTTTGATTACTTATTGGAATAAATCTGCAGAGAGATTATTTGGATATACTGAAAAAGAGGTGTTAAGCAAAAATCTACATTCTCTTCTTGCCCCTCAGCGTTATCACAAAGCTCATAAAATAGGTTTTTCTAAATTCAAAAAGTCTGGACAAGGTGCTGCTATTAATAAAACACTTGAATTAGAAGGAATAAAAAAAGATAGCGCAGAATTTCCAATAGAACTATCTCTTTCAGCAGTTCAAATAAAAGGTGAATGGAATGCTATAGGAATTATTAGAGATATTTCAAAACGTAAAAAAATTGAGCAAAAACTAAGAGATTCTGAAGAAAAATTACGGACTTTATTTGATAATATTAACGACGCAATATATATTCTTGATTTAAAGGGTAATTTTATAAATGTCAATGCCACAGCATGTAAACGATTAGGTTATGAGAAAAGAGAATTTTTACAAATGCATATACATGATATTAATGCACCAGAGTTGATTGCTGAAAATCCTCAATTGATTGATGAAAAATTATGGATAGTAAAAGATATTGTTGAAACGGTGCATGTAGCAAAAAATGGGAAAAAGATTCCAGTAGAAATATATGGTAAGCAAAGTCTTTATCAAAATGAGCCCGCTATTATTGCAGTCTCTCGAGATATTACAAGACGTAAAATAACAGAAAAGCAATTAAAAGAATCTGAAAAGAAATACAAAATTCTGAGCAAAGAGTTAGAATTAATTCTGGACAATATCCCGGCATTGATATTTTATAAGGATACTAAAAACAACTTTATTCGCGTAAATCAATATATTGCTGATGCCCATAATATGAAAAAAAAAGAGTTGATCGGCAGAAGCCTTTTTGAGATTTATCCAAAAGATCAAGCACAAGCCTATTGGGATGATGATTTAGAGGTCATTACAAGTGGAAAATCTAAATTAAATATCGAAGAGCCATGGGAAACTAAGGACGGTTTGAGATGGTTATTAACAAGCAAAATTCCTCTTATTGATGTAAATGGGGATGTTGCAAGAATTATTGTAACGTCAATAGATATTACAGAGCGAAAAAAGGGAGAAAGTTTAAAAAGAATATTCACTGAAAAGTTAGAAAAAGAAGTACAATATAGAACTAAGGAACTTAATGATGCTTTAGAGAAACAAAAGTTATACTTGGATCAAATAGAAAAATCGTCTCGATTTAAGACTGAATTTTTAGCAACTATGTCTCATGAATTAAGAACGCCGTTAAATGCAATTATTGGTTTTACAGATTTGCTTTTAGAAGGTATTTTTGGCAAATTAAATGAAGAACAACTAGAATATATAAAAGATATTGACGAGTCTTCCAACCATCTTTTGGATATGATAACTAATATTCTAGATATTTCAAGAATTGAATCCAGTCAAGTTACTATAAATATTGAAAAAATTCAATTAAATAACTTAATTGATAATGTAATTTCAACATTAAGACCTTTATATAATGAAAAAGGATTAATTATTGATTTAAAGGGTTTGAAAAAAGAACAATTAATATTTGCAGACAGAATAAAATTTAAACAGATAATTTATAACCTATTAAGTAATGCTATTAAGTTCACTGAGAAAGGAAAGGTAACTTTTGAATTTAGGGATAGCAAAGATATGTGGGAGTTTATTGTAAAAGATACAGGCATAGGAATCGCAGAAAAGGATTTTAATATAATATTTAAAGAGTTTAAGAGAGTTAAATCTGCTTATGTCGATTCCATACCAGGTTCAGGGTTAGGATTAGCCTTAACTAAGAGGATAGTTAACCTACATGAAGGAGATATCTTATTTACCAGTAAATTAGGAAAGGGAACAGCTTTTACTTTTACAATCCCTAAAAATTTGAGTAGTAAAGTTAACCTTGAAAAAATCGTAAAATCCTTTTTGAGTAAATTATAAAACATTTAAATTATGATTTATAACGAAAAAGAAATTTTGGAAGAAAATATGGATAAAATTAAACAAGTTGAAAAAACGATTAAAAATTGGGCTGATTTAGAGACACTAATATCAACAATTTCGTCCAGATTCCTTGTTAATTTAGATTTAGATGAGGATATTAACGCATCGTTACGCGATATGGGGATCTTAAGTGGTGCGAGTCGTGTACATCTTTTTCTTTTTAACGAAGACAAAAAAATTATGAAAAATACTCATGAATGGTGTGCTGAAGGCGTATCTTCGCAAATCCATATTTTTCAAGATTTAAAATTTACGACGCTTCCCTGGTGGATGAAACAACTTAAAAGTGGAAATATAATTCACATCAACGATGTTTCTGAATTACCTGAAGAAGCTAAATCAACGAAAGAATTGCTAAAAATACAAAATACAAAATCTGTTCTTACATACCCCTTATTTGTTAAAGGAATTTTGGCAGGATTCATTGGCTTCGATAACATTGAAAATACGAGGGAATGGAAAAATGAAGACTTTTCGTTATTACGAATTTCTTCACAAATCATAGGAAATGCTCTTGAACGGGATGTTACAGAGCAATTGTTAATAGATTCGGAGGAAAAATATAGATTAATTATAGAAAATATAAACGATTTGATCTCAATAGTTGATTCTAAGTTTAAATTTGAATATATCAACGATCTAACTGCTTTAAAATTATTAGGTTATTTAAAAGAAGAAATAATTGGAAGATCATGTTTGGATTTTATACATCCAGAAGATACTGAAAGAGCAATTAAAGCTCTGAAAACAAGCTTTAAAACAGGAATATCGCCTGTCGAATTAAGGTTTAAACATAAAGAAGGTCGTTGGATAAGTTTTGAATGTAGAGGACAGGCATTTCGTAATAAAAACGGAGAATTAAAAAGATTAATAGTTTCAAGAGATATTACTGATCGCAAGTTTGCTGAAGAGAGATATAAGAATTTGTTTGAAAATTCACCCAATGCAATAATATTAATTGATTTTAAGGGATTGGTTATCGATTCCAATTCAACAACTAAAAGAGTCTTTGGATATGATAAAAAATATTTTATCGGCAAATCTATTAACGACTTAGCAGAAGTATTTCCAGAGGAAATCAAACGTTTTTTTAAATTAATTTTTCAAGCATCTTTTAAAAAAGATTTTCCCGAGCCAATTGAAATTCAAGTTAAAACAAAAGATGGAATACATATTTGGGTAACCCTCCAAGCATCGATAATCAAACATAATAATAAAACCTTGATACAAATTCTTTTCCAAGATATTACAGAAAAGAAAAAAGGAGAACTTTTAAAAGAAAAATTTAAAGAAGAATTGGAGATCGAAGTTCAAAAAAGAACAAAAGAATTGAATATGGCTATTGAGCAGCAAAAATTGTTTTTGGATCAAATTGCAAAATCATCTCAATTTAAAACCGAATTTATGGGAACGATGTCTCACGAATTAAGAACGCCCTTAAACGCAATTATCGGTTTTTCCGACCTTTTATTAGAGGGAGTTTATGGAGAATTAAATAAAGAACAAAACGAATTTA
>JAUWHC010000097.1 GCA_030606095.1 Promethearchaeota archaeon
TCGAATCGAGGGAAATTGCTTGAAGTTATTTCTAAGCGTATTTTGTGGTTTTTTGGAAAATAGATACCAATTGAACCAATGGCGAATTCGTATTTATAAATTTTATTTGGTTTGATGAGTTTAGGTTCGTTTAAATCGCCATTAAGAAAGCGAGTTCTTACACCAGAATCTATAACATTTATCGAAGTTTTTCCATTAGGATAGACATCAACTAGTTTAACCATAAAATCTGTATCCTGTACGGTGGTTGAAGCAAAAAGGATCATTTTGACCTCACCGATAATTTCTATACCTTTTTCGAGCGTTTTTGAAGTATATATTAACACATCATCACGCTTTTCAATATTAGTCTGATCTTGAGGACCGCTTAAGAGAAAAAGATTTCTTCCCCCTTTTGTAATCACAGGATTAGTAGGATCGAAATGATATTTATCGGGTGGTTCTTCTTTCGGTTCGTTTTTTGAAAGGACGCCATCTCCGTAAAGGCTATTACTTTTCCCATTAGAATGCAAGTAAAATTTTGTTTCATTAGAAGAAGGCGGCCACTTTTTAAAACCTCTCCAAATATTTTTATTTAATACAAATACTTGTAATGGAGGTAGTTTTGCAAAATCTGCCTCTTCTCCTTTTAACCAAGATTCATACCACCAAAATGGAAGGATATTTTTAAAAAACCTGAAGTCATCTTTTAAATGGGCGTACTTTAATGGCTTAATAAATAATTTATCCATATTTATATGTGTCCAAGGGCCAATGATCATCTTAAAATTCTCTTTGAAAAACTTTGGAGCCATTTCTTGTATTAACTTCGCGTCTCGTAACATGTGTTCAATAAACATGTCGTACCAACCTCCAATAAAAAGTATGGGCGTATTAAATTTATAATCAAGTCCAAATGCATATGGGGATAATTCGTGATTGTGAAATAATTTTCTCTCATAGAACAATTCCTTTATCAACTTAGCGAACGAACCATCGTCCTTTTTAGAAACATCTACATCCGTCTTATAGACTCGATTCATAATCTTCATCAAGTATTTAGCTCCTTCTATGCTTGCCATATCCGATAACTTTGGTATTTTTGAGTCTAAAGGTTCGTTATAAAAGCTAATAGAGGGGTTAAAAAACAATTGTTTGTAATATCCATCTTTATCCCACTGATCAAAATCCATAGTTGTTAGTTTTTTCATGCTAGAGGTAGAATTCATGATTAAATATAGAGAACCTGTCAAACCAATCGGATACAAACCTCCAGGATGCCAAAAAACGTTTGAAAAAGAACTGTGAATTGGACTTAAACAAGTAAGTAAATTTTCGTTATCCCAAGATACTGCTAATTGTGTTATACCCAAATAAGACAATCCCCACATTCCTATTTTCCCATTGTACCAAAATCGTTTAGTGATCCAACGTAAAGTTTCTAAACCATCTTGTCGTTCATACATGTATATCGAATTAGTGCTATAATCGATCGATTGTGCACAACCTCGTATATCTTGGAGAACTGAAACAAACCCTTTAGACGCTAAGAAATATCCTAATATACTAAGACGATCTTTCCAATAGGGTAGCCTTATTAGAATTGTAGGACACTTACCTTTCTTTTTATAAATCTTTTTCGGTAAATATATGTCGGTTGCTAACTTTCCTCCGTCTTCAAGAGTTATAAGAGTTTGTTTTAATCTAATGACGTCATTTTCAGGTAAAAAACTAATATTTTGAAGTTTACCCAAACGCCCAATTATTTTAAATATTTTAAATAGTGGAGGGAAAACATAATCTACAAAAAATGCCATTCGAATAATAATTGAGCTTAGTGGGATCAAAATTGTAGGTAATTCAAGACCAATTTTGATTTCCTTAGGGTTAAATTTTTGTTGCATACTTTAAAATTATAAAAAGTTAAAGATTTTTGAACTTAATTGTTTCCTTTTCCTCCTTGCTTAAAAAATCTAAAGTCAACTCAAATATTTTTCACTTTACCTAAATAATAAAAAAAGAAATAATTAAAAATAAATTACTTTAGAAACGCTCTTTTTCCCAAGTAAATAAAAAGTTCGCCTAATTCGAAAATCGTGAGCGGAAAGACTAAGTTAGCCATGTCAGTTCTCAAATCTTGTTTATTTTTTCCGGCACAAATTAATTTTTCTATATCCTCTACGTAGTCATCCATGTTTAAGAAGAGTATCTCAATTTTATCACAACCGGTTAATTCTTCGATATCTTTATCTAAATGTACTTCGACTTGGTTTAATAACCCTAATTTTAACTTAGGGTCCAATTCATATTCAGTGATAACTTCGTTCATTTCCTCTAGAATAATATTTATAGTTAAGTTCCAATCTTTATTCTCTTTATATTTTGGAATTAACACTTCGCTTATTATTATTTCAAAAAGAGTATTAGGCGCTTGTTCGTCGAATTCAACCTCTAAACCAGACCTTAATTTAATTTTTTTAACCAATTCGAAACTCAACTCAATAATTAATTCGCTTAAAATTTGCTTCTTATTAAATAATAGACTATTTTTTTTTATACTTTTTGGGACTTTATAAATCTTGACTTAGAAATCAGCAATTCAAAATATAAAAAAAAAAATATAAGCAAAACAAACTCTTTTTTTAAATTTGCGTATAACCAATTTTTTCAGCTTGAAAAAAAGAGTAAATTGGAAACCAAGACCTTCAAATTTTTAAAAAGAGGAGATGTATTTATCTAATAACAGGGTTAAGGGTTGAGGTATTGAGTCTTTCGACTCTTAGGTATAAGAATATATTTTTGATCATAGTTTCCAATTTTTTTTTATATTTAGATATTGATCACTTAACTATTTAAAGATATCTATCTTTTCACATGACAAAAGGGAAAAATGAAAATGGGCTAACATTAGATTATTAAAGGTCAATTTAAAAAGATATTGCTATTAAATTGCTGAAAATGGGAGCTTTTAGAAACTTAGGTGAGATTTAGGATATTAATATAAGGAAGATTATATTCCTTCTCTAATTTCTAAGAATAGCACGATTTCCATGTTAGATGATGGTAAATTAAACAGATAATTACGAAATAATCTTCTTTTGAATATTTTTAATAATTTTTCGACGAAAATCTATCTTTTTCTCATTAACTAATTCAATTATAGCGTTATATACCTTGTATCTTCCATATTTTTTTTTAAAAGACTTTAAAATTGCCTTTAACAATTTATTCTCGTCATACTGTGCTTTCTTATTATTCAGATAATAAAAAGTTACAATTCTCTTTTTCAAGATATTTTTTAAATTTTTATCGTAGAACCGAGCGATCTTGTACCCTGAAAATTCCGTACACAGTATTTTCCAGCTAGGAATTTCTGTAAAATTTGAATCCCTAAAATAATAGCTATCGTATCGAGTTTTAAAAAACCCACGTTTTTTTTTATTAAATGGCTTAGAAAAATGAAGTGCGAAAGGC
This sequence comes from Promethearchaeota archaeon, assembly GCA_030606095.1. GTDB lineage: Archaea > Asgardarchaeota > Lokiarchaeia > Sigyniarchaeales > SOKP01 > SOKP01. The sequence goes on from JAUWHC010000097.1 coordinate 3,454, forward strand.
GTTCTAAGAGATGCCTTGTTATTACGAATGTTCAAATTAATGTAATAGACACGCCCCCCATACATTCGATGCAAGAAATTTTCTGCCAAGCTAATTTTTATACATTTAGTATCAACGGGGTATTTTGGCGATACAACGCAGTTCCCTTCCCCATATAACACCCATAAAATGTAGATACCTTGTTGATTATAATCCTTCGTTCTATTGATAATTTCTTTTACAGAAATTTTAGAATTTTGAACTTCTACTACTACTTCTTTTCCTGTATCGAGTTTAAAATACACGTCGGCAAAGCGATTCCCTAAATATTTTTCAACGGATCTTTTTATTACCGACTTATCGTTTTCATATATATGCTTGTACAATAACAACTTGATCGCTTTATGGAAATGAGATTCTGCTGGAGTGCTAATCAGTGAAATTTCCTTCATTTTGCCCTAAATAGCAAAAAACGCTTTCTTTTCTTGAAAAGATTCTCAGATACTTAATATATTTTGAGAGTATTATGAATTTTTGAATTTTTACCAAGATTTTTCTTTATATATAATTAGAATATTATAAATTCATTAAACTGTATACAATAAAAAAGCAGTGTTTACTAAAAAAATGTGATAACAATGGTTGATAAACATAGCCAAAGTTTTTTTGGGCAATCGACGGGGCTTACGATTAGAAGTTCTTCAAAAACAGAACCATTTATCTTTTTCAAGTGCATCAAGAAAAAACCAGATGGTTCGTGGGAAAAACCTTCTTTAGGAGAAGGAAAGACAATAAAATGCAATTTAGACGAAATCGTAATGATTTTAGATGTCCTAAATCGAAATAGGGCCTCGTGGACGAGCTTTCATAATTTCAAAGATGTAAAAACTCAAATATCTTTTAAATGGGAGGATGATGCCAAGCAAAAATTATTAATATATATCGGTAAATATTCTAAGATGTTAAAATTTGCCCAAATTGAAATTTTCAGGTTGTTATTAAAGCATATATTAGACGAAAAAATCGAGTTTGCTACAGTTTTGAACTTTGACGCCGTAAATAAAGAGGTAATATTTTCTAAAGGTGTTAACCAAATAAGTAAAGGAAATAGCTCAAAAACATTACCAATTGTGACAGAAACGGTAGAACGCAATGAAAGTGAAGTTAGTCAAATAAAAGGCGTTATTGAAGGTGAAACCGAAAAAGCTTTGCTTATCCAGTTTAACGAAGATAGAGAAGTGTGGATTCCTAAATCAATTATAAGATCTGATTACGACACTTCAGTAAAAGATAACACCCAAAACTTCTTAATTGATAACTGGATACTAAAAAGGAATAATATTAACACAAATTAACTTTTTTTTTTAAGATTCGGAATAAATTCTTCGTCACAGAGAGCTCTTAATTCCCTGTTATAATCAATCATTTTTGTAGCAATTTCAGGATGAGAAAGTAGTTGTATTTCCGCTTTATCGTCGCGATCCCATAATAAGTAAGGAGTAGTTTCGTATGGAACTTCTTCCTTAACCTGATTTACCCACTCATCAGGTAATTCGTTCTTTAATTCAACATCTATCATTCGCGCTAAAAATAACGTCCAAGCTCTAGGTACGGCAGTCATTAAATAACCTCCTCCACCTACTGCAATCCATTTGTTCTGACAGTAATCGTGAGCAGATGTGTAGAGCGTTTGAGCAATGTCTCGATAAATCGAAATCGAAAGCCCCATTTGCGTTAAAGGGTCGCCAAAGTACATATCTGCTCCTAACTGAGTTAATAAGACATCGGGGGCATAAGCTTCTAAAATCCTAGGTACACAATAACGAAATAATTTTCGAAACATTCTATTATTAGTACCTGGCAACAAAGGAAAGTTAATAGAAAATCCCTTTCCTGCTCCTTCACCGACTTCCTTCGTGTTTCCGGTACCTGGAAATAAAAATTTTCCGCTTTCGTGAAAAGAGATGGTTAAAACATTTGGATCGTCGTAAAAAAACCCTTGTACACCATCTCCATGGTGACAATCTATATCCAAATAGGCAATTCTAATATCATTTTTTAAATTTTTAAGATGATGAATAGCTACGGCAATATCGTTAAAAATACAAAATCCCGAAGCTTTTTTTTTATGTGCGTGATGAAGTCCTCCAGCGGGATTAAAAGCAATTGATATATCATTGTCTTGCCAAACCATATCTGTAGCTAACAAACTTGCTCCACACACTAATGCTGACGCTTCATACATACCTTTAAAAACAGGAGTATCTCCAGTATCTAACCCATAGAGATATGGTTGAACGCTTCTATCCATAGGGGTCTCGCTTAATTTTTTGACTATTTCCACATACTCTGGGTCGTGAGCTCTTTCTATTTCTTTTTGTGTGGCGAGACTTGGTTCAAAGACCTCTAATCTTTCGTTATTAAAAAGATTTAGTTTCTCCATAAGGCTATATGTAAGTTTAATCCTTAACGGTCTAAGAGGATGCTGAGGTCCGAAATTATAAATTTGAAATTTATCGGTATAAATAAGCGCTGTCTTATCAACCATAAATAATAATTACAATCCATTTTTTAGAAGTTTTTAAAAAAAAGATATACAAAAAATTATATTATCGGAGTAACATATAAAAAAATAAAGGTATTGAAGAATATTTCATACTAAATTATTCTACCACTATAAAATGAGTCAAAGATTTACAAAATTCGTAGTAAGGGTAGCTAAAGACAATGAATTCAAGCCGCTTAAAAATAGGTTATTAAACCATTTACAAAAAGAAAGCGAAAATAAATACAAAAACTACCCTCGGCTTTTAGAGTTACTACTTACCTATTGGCCCCAATACGAAGCGGGTTCTAGGATTTCGCATTTGCTAAAAGATCATTACGAGGAGATTTTCTATTTTTACCTTACTACGATCTTCCCTTTCAGAAAGAGAGGTCTGACGCTTTCTGGAGCAGAGGCTCCGACTGCAGTTGATTTTAAGCTTATTTACCAATATCATTATAGCTTAGGAGAAATTGCAGCTATCAACGATGTAATGAAGAAATTAAACATTGAAGCCAAAACTGAAAGTGTTTTGAAAAGAATATTAATTTTTGCTGTAAGTTCCTTTAGTCCCATGGTAGAACAAATTTTTAAAAGACCTTTTGCTTTTCAGTTTTCTAATATTGACGCAAATTTATTTGATAATGGAGAGTGGGAAGTAATCGCCATAATTTCAGCTAGAGAACAATAGTTTCTTACATTATTTATTGATTTTATCATGAACGCTTAAGAAAACACCTCCATTTATGGGGGTGATGAATTAAGCACGATTTTTTTGAAAAAAAAATCATAAAACCACTATACTATAATCCATTTAAAGAACGATTCTTTCTTTTTAGGTACAAATGATTCGAGCTTTCAACGTTCGGATATATCCGAACAAGACGCAACGGACTCAGATTCACAAAACAATAGGGTGTAGTCGCTTCATTTACAATCAGATGCTTAGTGAGAGGAAGGAAGTCTATGAACGGTTTAGAGACGATAAGGATGCACTTAAGAAGCACACCTATAAAACCGAAAAGCAATATAAGGTCAAGTTTCCGTTTTTAAAAGAAGCTGATTCCATTGCCTTACAAGCCTCAAGAGAGCATTTGTTTAAGGCATATCAAAACTATTTTAATGGTTTAAAAAAAGGTCGTAAGGTCGGCTTCCCAAAATTCAAGTCAAAGAAAGGAAAGGAAACCTATACGACCAAACAAACGAATGGAAACATCAAGATTGATTTTAAAAGAAAAAAATTAAAGTTACCGAAACTAGGATGGCTTAGCTTTAACGATAAGAGGGTGTTTTCTGAAGAGATCAAACATGCTACTATTAAAAAAACGAAATCGAACAAGTATTTCGTTTCTCTGACCTTAAAGGCACAGGAGGATGTAAAAGAACTACAAGAGGTACATGAGAAGGATATTACTGCGTTTGATATGTCAGCAAAAAATTTTTTGGTGAATGATCTTGTTAAGATGGAGAATCCACGATTCTACCGTTTAGAGCAGAAAAAGACCAAGAAACTAAGCAAGGAACTTTCGCGAAAGAAGAAAGGTTCTAAGAATCGAGAAAAAGCACGTTTAAAATTAGCACGACACTACGATACAATATACAACAGAAAGAAGGATTGGACGCATAAGCTCACCCGAAAATTAGCTGACGCGTTTGATGCTATTATTTTAGAAAACTTAAACGTGAAGGGAATGCAGAAGTTCAATTCTGGTTTAGCAAAATCGGTTTCTTTAGATTTCTCATGGTATCAATTCACGACCTATTTAAAATATAAGATGGAATGGTTAGGAAAGCATTTCGTCCTCGTAGATAGATTTTTTGCTTCCAGTAAACTTTGTTCATGCTGTGGTTGGAAAAACAACAACCTTACCTTACGAGAAAGAGTGTGGACATGTTTGGATTGTGGAACTACCCATGAGAGAGACGAAAATGCTTCTGTTAATTTGAGAGACGAAGGAATAAGAATCCTAAAAGAAGAGAAATATATCACGATTATCCATGATGATAAAACTACCGTTGGAACAACGGGAAGTCACGCCTTTGGAGATGATGTAAGACCTAAAGAGATTCTTCAGAATCTTTTCGGGCAGTTTTCGAGGAAGAAGGAATCCATCACCCTTTAGGGTGTGGTAGTT
>JAUWHC010000139.1 GCA_030606095.1 Promethearchaeota archaeon
ATGGGAAGCAACATAGGCAAACCTTTCTAATTCGATATTTGAGCGTTTTAATTCTTTTTCAACTTTTTTTCGTTCAATGATTTCTTGTTGAAGAGAGGTAACCATACTGCTAAATACTCGAGCAAGTTGAGCAATTTCATCGCGTTTAGATGTAATGTCTTTAATACTTAAAGGCTTGAATGGCTTACCTTTTTCTACGGAAATCGCTACATCACTTAAGCGGCGAATTGGACGTACAATAGTATGTACTAATAAGATAGTAATACTCAAGATGATTATTCCTATAATAATTACACTTAACCAAATCATTAACTCCAGAAATCTAAGTGAAGCAAAATATTGATCTTCGGGAAAATCTATTACAACTACCCATGTTTGACTTTCCAATCTTGAGAATCCTATTATGTGATATCGATTGTCAAGAGGATTATAATATCTATAAGTAGAAGAGTTTGAACTTCCTTTTAATTCACTTGCTAAGTCATCCATACCCAAGCTCTCAGGAATTAATGAAATGCTAGTATTTTCGATAGTACCAAAACGAACAGTTTCATTTATAATATCTATACTCTCTTGCGAAAGTTCCCCAAGGCTATGATATAACAGTTCCCGATTAGGATGTGCAATAATAACGCCGTCTTGATCAATTAAAAAAGCAATACCTTCTTTTCCTACTTTAACTTTATCAATTATATCCCAGATTGTATCAGCTTTTAACCAGATAATATCAATACCGATAATTGTATCATTGGCATTTATTACAGGATTAGTTAGAAAAACACCTGGTCGTCCAGTACCTCTTCCAACAAGAATATCTGACATATAAGACTCACCTTGAATAGAAGCTTGAAAATAATCACGAAAAGAACGATTTTTACCGATAAGACTAGGTTCTAACGAAGCTACAACGATACCATCTATATCTAAAAGACCGGGGGCATCGTAATCAGGATGAGTATCGGCAAAATTTTGGAGCGTCTGATTAATTTGGAGCGTCATATTTTGGCGTACTTCCTCAGTAGAATTTAAAAATTCCACCACTAAAGGATCTCCTGCTAAAGTAGCAGAAGTGCGCTGGTTTTCAACGAGTAATTGATTTATCAATTTCGAATCACTTTTTGATATTTCAATTAAATCTTCCTCAGAAATTTGTATAATAATGGTTCTGGCATTAGTTGTACTAAAAATTGCAACAAACAACAATGGAATGACGAGCATTATTAAAAATATAGTAGTTAATTTAACACCTATAGATGAGCGTAAATTTTCTTTTTTTTTAATAAATTTAATGTTCATTCTAAATTTTTTCTCTATTAATATTTTTTTACGAATATATTGGATTTAAAAGTATAAATATTTAGATTTTTAAATAAAAATTAAAAATTGATTAATTTAAATTTATTTAATTCTAAAAAAAATAATTAATAATTAAACTACTATCACCTAAAGGGGCTAGATTCTAGATTCATCGACTACCACACCAAATAACCGGAGACATCTGACATGGACTCCACGAGCTTGATTTTCCGTAATTCCTATGGTAGAGTTCAGCGAACTTGGCTATAGTTCGTCTTACTAATATTAGCAAGCTCAGTTTCGCATTAAAATTCATATACATATAATAATTACTAATTTAGATAACAAAAGTCATTTTATACCTAAAGGAGTGGGTTTTCTTTTGTTCTAAGAGGTAAAAATTAGGGAAATTGTTAATAATTTGCAAATTACATTTTTTTAAATAAATTCTGAATAAATTTAAAGCATAATACATAGGAATAATTTATATACAGAGAATTAATAAATAACAATTTAGAGAAAATAAAAAATGTCAGACAAAGGAAAAAGAAGGGAAGGTCAAGAAAACGCGGTCTTTGTTGGGCGTCGCCCTACGATGAATTATGTAATGGCTGTGATGATGGTTTTGAATAAAGGAGTAGAGTGTACGGTAAAAGCTCGCGGTAAGGCGATTTCTCATGCTGTTGATATCTGCGAGATTTTAAAAAATCGTTTCTTGAAGGGAGTTGAATATAAGGATATTCAAATTTCCACAGAGCAACTTACAGGCGAGGAAGGTCGTACAAATAATGTAAGCTCTATGGAGATCGTTTTAACCCCTCCGAAATAAATAGAATTCGAATTTTGTAAAAGGTTTTTTTAAATCTTTTTAGGTTAATTAGCTTGTTTTTCTACTTTTTTAAAAAGTACTGTTAAAATTAAGATTAAAAAGAAGTAAAATAAAATGGAAAAATTATTTCCTATAAGCGTTAACCCGCAATTTTGCGTCCGATGTCAAAAATGTATGTATTCTTGCCATCCAAAAGCTATTTTTTTTAAAGATACCTTAAGGTATGTGGATTATAATAAATGTAAAGGATGCCTTAAATGCGTTGATGTGTGCGAACATAACGCAATTGAAGTAATATCGATGGAAGAAGGGCAATTAATAGATTTTGAAATAGATAGCGAGAGATGTACGGTTTGTAAAAAGTGCTTAGAGGAAGGTTTTTGTTTCCAAAACTTATATGTTCTGATCATTAACCCAGATTCGGATAAAAAAAAGATTACTTTTAATAAAAAAATTATGGATTTATGTCAGAATTGTTTAAAATGTTTCGTTAATTGTCCAAATAATGCGATAATTCCCATAATTTCTCGGAAGTAAAAATTATTGTATAATTCCAACTTATTTATAAGTTTTCGATTTTTTCTATTCATTAATATCTCAATATAACTCAAAAATTTGGTGTTTTCTAGTTAGAATGGAAAATCTAGTTGTAATGAAATTTGGAGGTTCTTGTTTAAAAGATGAAAAATCATTTAGTCAAATACAATATATTATTAAAAAATATAGAGAAACCTCTAAATTAATAATTGTTGCATCTGCGTTAAAAGGAATAACTAATAAGTTAATAGATTTTTATAAGAGATCTTGTAAAGAAGAACCTAAATGCGATTACATTATTGACGATATTTTTAATATACATAAAAATGTGATTAATCAAATTCTTACCAACGAAGAAAGCGAATTTAATAAGACCCTTGGATTTTTAAAAAAAGAAATTAACGAATTAAAACAGATAGGTAGGGTAATTAAATTAATCCGGCCAAGTATGGAAATTCAGGATTTAATTATTTCCTATGGAGAAAAACTTAGCACATTCATTTTAAGTCAATATTTAAAATCAAAAAACTTTAAAGCAGAATATATCTCTTCTGATGAAATTCTCCTTACAGACGATAACTTTGGGAGAGCCCTTCCGTTATTAGAAGAGACTGAGATAAAGGTGAATGATAGAATAATCCCCTTGCTCCAATCTGAATTAATTGAAATTATCTGTGTTACTGGGTTTTATGGCTCTACGAAAGACAAAAAAATTACTACATTCGGAAGAGGAGGAAGCGATTTAACAGCGGCAATCCTAGCATACTGTCTTAGGATTAAATTTAACTTAAAAGTAATTTACTGGAAAAATGTTAAGGGTTTTTTAAACGCAGACCCAAGAATCGCTGAAAAAACAGCCCTCTTAAAGAATATTTCTTACAAAGAGGCAAAAGAACTTGCGTTTTTTGGTTCAAAAGTCCTACATCCATTATGCCTTGATGTTAACGAAAAAGGAAATATTCCCTCTGAAATCAAGTTTTTCAACGACCCTGATTCTAACGAATTTACAACGATAACGAAAGAAATCGTTAGAGACGAGAAAGTAATTAAAGCTATTACTTCAATATATAAACTATCAATGGTGACCGTCGAAAGCGATACGATGGTTCCATTAACGGGGACTGCTTCTAAAATATTTTCTCTTTTAGGAGATAATAACGTTAATGTTGTGTTTATATCACAGAGTTCCTCAGAAAATAATATAACTTTTGGCATAGAATTTGAAGATTCGATGAAAGTTAGTTTTTTATTAAGAAATTCAGATTTCTTTGGTAAAAAGTGGTTTAAGATTAAAATCGATAACGAAATCTCATTAGTTGCGGTCATTGGCGCAGGAGTTCTTCACACACCTGGTATAGCTGGAAGAGTCTTTACCTCGCTAGGAGATAACAATATAAATATTAAAGCAATTGCACAAGGCTCTTCTGAATTGAATTTTACCGCAATAATTGATAGAAAAAATTGTAATAAAGCTATTAATGTATTGTATAATGAGTTTATTAACCAAAAGTAGAAAAAAATAAGAAATTAGTTAATTCCAAAAAAATCTCGATGAAATTTACGTTCGGCCAGTTCTTTTCTGATTTTTTCTCTTTCTTCAGGGGGAATTCTATTTTTTAAGGCTTCGTTACAAATTTTTTTTCCTATAACTACTTTCGGATTGTTTGACCAGTTTACATCTAATAATAAACATAAGTAATAGACTGTCGATTGAATAAAAGCGATTAGATTGCCTAAGTTATATTCATTAGGGCGTTCAATTGAGACTTTAGCTGACGGAACTCCTTGTTCTATTAGGGCTTGAAAAGTAGCGTCTGCTTGATAATTTATTATGGTTTGGGCAGTTTGACCGTTTACAAATTCTATCGAGGAATCTAAGTTAAAATCTGGGAATTCGTTTTTTATGGTCCACAATACCGGGACTACAGCGCCCTTAGTTCCACCTAATAGATATTCTAGAACTGAATGTTGGCATAGTGGTGCAGATTGATAAGCACCAATTAATCCCTTTTCGTTCTTCCCAGTGCTTTCTGATGTTTCTTGCACGAATAATCCTAAACTTCCTTCAAGATTCAGAGAATATGGCATAGAAAATACAGTCTTGTAACCTTTTTTGTACAAATTATAAAGAAATGCTGAAAAACGGAATGCCAGGTTATCGTTAAAACCCATAAATTCTTTATAAGCATCGCTTAAACCTTTTAAAAATTCTTCGATGTTAACTCCTAACAGAAAAGCTGGGACGATTCCAACGTTAGAAATCGATCCCGCAAAACGACCAGCGATATCAGGAACCTCCAGAATGGGACACCCTATTTTCTCTAATATTTGACGCATCGTTCCCTTTGAAGAGAGCCCTAAAAATTTGTAATTATTTTTTAAAAAAATTCCTATAGTAGAGTTTACATCTAAAGTTTCGCCCCCTCTAGAGATCGGAATTACAACCGAATTTTCAGGATCTGTTGTATCAAGGCAATGTTTTAATTCTATAGCCCTAGAACTTGTAATAGAATATAAATTCTTTTTAGATAAATGTCTTAATGCGAGTAAAGTTTGAATTGAGCCCCCCGTCCCTAAAACTATAATGTTCTTTATTTCCTCACTCATAAATTCTTTAGACGCTTGGTGGATTGCTCCCATGTCTATATATGATTCAGTATCAGTAAAAAATGGAAGATCCCAGTGGTTTTTATTGGATTTAGAGATTGAAATTAATTTTTCCATTAAATTGGCGTTAATTTTTGGATAATATTCGAAATTTAAACCTAAACTCATTTTTAATTCACCTACTAATATAATATTTTTTTTTTCTAAATATGACTTATGTTATATTTTATTTAAAAAACACTATTGGAAAAGGAATTCTTTATATCATTAACATTTTAAATTCATACTACTACGTTATAGTTTCTATTTCAGATGAATACCTCTTTTTATTAGACGTTTTATACGAGGGTATCGATGGTATAAGATCCACGGCGATCGTATCAATAGAAGGTTTAATCGTTCACTCGATTTTAGAAGAAGAGATTTCTGATTTAAAAATAGTTGGGATGATAGCAACATTTTTCTCTATTGTGGAGCGTGTATTAATAGAATTAAAATCCGGTAAACTTGATCTCTGTATTTTGCAAGGTGATATAGGTAATTCTGTAGTTATACAGGCTGGGAGCGATTTGATTTCAGCAGTATGGTTTGATATTGACGCTTGAATGGTTACTTGCTTCGTTGAAATGAGAAAAATCTCGGAACATATTAAAAGCCTGTATTAGTCAATTATTAAAGACTTAATATGTCTAAAAATTGAAAAATCCGAAGTCTATTTTCTTTAAAATAGCTTTTGTTATATTTATAAAATAATCATTAAGAACTATAAAAATTACACTAAATTTTAATAAATTGTGATTTGTAATGGCTAAAGCAAGCGAAATGAATAATGGAGGCCAATCCGGGAATGGAGAGCCTTATTTCTGTAAAGAATGTAAAAGAAACCATACTAAAGGCAAAATTTACAAGGACCATTTAAAATTTGCCCGGTTCGAAACAGATAAAAAAGAAATCGAAGAAGAATCTGAAAGCAATGAAAAAGAGCTTGAATCTGAAGCAGAAGAGATTTTTGAAGGTCTAGAGGAAGAGGAAGATGATATTATCGAATTAAATGAGATGGAAGAAGAAGAAGATTTAGATTCAGATTCAGATAATAATGAAGTTATAATCAATGATGCAAATCTTTGTGTAGAAGCTGTTAAAAAGCTTCCTGGGGTAGGTGAAGCTACGCTTAAAAAACTAATTAAAGCAGGATTTAGTAGCCTTGAGTCCATCGCTTATACGCCCCCAAAGATAATTCAAAATGAATCTGGACTCGGAGATAAAACAACCGCTAAACTAGTTAAAGCTAGTATGTCCCAGTTAAAAATCGGCTTTAAGTCTGCTGAAGATGTGTGGGAGTATAGAAAAAATATTTCGAGAATTACGACAGGTAGTCAAGAACTTGACGATCTATTTGGAGGTGGAATTGAAACTGGATGCGTCGTTGAGTTTTTTGGCGAATTTAGGACTGGAAAAACCCAAATAGCCCATCAATTATGCGTTAATGTTCAATTACCAACGGAGGATGGGGGTCTCAATGGAAATGCATTGTATATTGACACTGAAGGAACATTTAGACC
>JAUWHC010000249.1 GCA_030606095.1 Promethearchaeota archaeon
TATTTGAAAATTCTTCAACCTTTTTAGGATCAATAGCAACCAACATCCCTCCAGCAGTCTCATGGCAGCTACAATCATCAAAAGCGTATCCTAATTCTTCTGAAAGTTCCTTTGAAAATCTTACAGATGGAATGGTTTCAATGATTGCAGATAAGGTAGAATTCTGTAGCATTTCTTTTATATGACCACTTAGTCCAAAACCCGTTACATCTGTAAGTGCATGAATAAATGAAAAGTCTTGATAAGAATGAATAGCTTTTACTACGTTCTGATTTGGTGTAATCATTAATTCTATAGCATAATCAATTGATTTTTGTAGTTCACTTTTTGAATATTGTTCTAACATTTCGGGCATATCTTTAAGAATCCTATACGCTGCCATAGTCGCTTGTAGGCCAATTGGTTTAGTTAGAATCAATTTATCTCCTTTCTTAACTCCTTGTTTTAGAATGATTGCGTCTTTGTGAGCAAAACCCGAAGCTTCTCCTCCAATCAATGGCCATTCGCTATATATAGTGTGCCCTCCTACTACTTGCGAATTAATTTTTTCTTCCATAAAATATTTGATTCCTTTTAATATTCCTTCAGCTACTTCCATTGGAGTATTAGTATTAATCCCTAAAAATACTAACATTCCAGAAATATGTGGAACATTCATCGCAAATATATCACTGGTTACATTAGACGCAGCAATTTGACCCATAACTTCTGGTTCATCGACAATAGGGGTAAAAACATCAATATTTTTGACCATAACTAAATCACTATTTGGGACTGGGATGATTGCAGCATCTTCAATATCTCCTTGTAATCCCGCTCTTACTAGTAAGTTCTCTAAGCTATTTGGACCAAGCTTACAACTTCATCCGTGAATCTTAACCTGTGAAGTAAGTCGATATACTTCCTTTTTCTCCATTTTTCACCTCAAATTTTATTTTATTTTAAATTTTGTTGACTAAATAATAAATAACAAAGGAATCAAGAATTGTTAATTGAAAAAATCATTCTTATTTATTAATATTATCGATTCTATTTATCTATTTCTTCGATAAGGATATATTATCAATTTTAAAACAAATATTACACCCGTGTTATAAGGACTTTAATAAAACAGTTGGTTTTCAAGGTAACTAAAAACTACTTAATTAATTTTATTGTATGCTTATTTTCCAGTTAAAACAAAAAAAAATTGAAGAGTTTTTCAGGCAAAATGTAAATTCTTTAGGGTTTTCAAAGCGTCTTTTTAGATTGTACTTAAAAGAATGGAAGCGAAAAAATCTAAGTGAAATTAAAGATTTAGAAAATTAATTATTAATTGAAAATAAAAACTATAAAGCTTTTCGATGCCGTCTTGCGATGGAACTCTCAATAAGCGCTCACATATAGTGTTTAAGCTTATTTCATTGACATCATTAAATTTTAGTTATTTCGCCCTATTTAAATGTTCCCAATTTAAGAATTTTCAAAAATTTTTTAGGGAAGTAACAGATCTATCTTCTTAGTTATTCTACGTGTAATATCGAAAGGGTCTTTATAATAAATGTTAAGGTTAACTTCGTCAACTGTTGGGTCTGTTAAGTTTTTTTCAATATTTCGTTCGATTCTTAAGACATAATTGAACTTAAACACATTTCCAGGTTTTAACTCGTTAATATATAGATATTTAGGAAAGCTTTCTTTTCTCAAAAAGGTTAGGTACACAGGAGTTTTAAGAGAAATTTGTAATTCAGTAAACATTAGATTGGTTGGATTGTTCAATTTAAAATTAAAATAAATCTTATTTCCGATCGTCTTTATGCTCTTGAAGAAAAGTATATCCTTCAGTTCAATGATATCTTCTATCCTTGGCGTATAAAGGCTGTCTTTAATAATTCTCGCATTGAGCTTATTTTTGTTAACGAACTTTACAATTTTTTCTTTCAACAGATTGATATTTAAATCTATAAAAGAGGAGAGACTCTCCAATTTAATAGGATTCATAACATCGAGATAATATTTTATTTGGTTTAAGATAAGTTTATCGTTACTCTTATGTGTAAAGATTTTTAATTTATTAATAAGCATTTCCTTAAACGATATAAATTTTGTAATAGAAGGTCTTATGTATAGGTTAAAAACATCGTTATCTTCAGTTAGTTTTCCTATAACATTGTCTATTTGATTTTCATAATCTTCGATAAAATTTTGAATTTGGTTAGTGTTCATTTCTATAAGCTTTCTTGCGTCCGAGAATTCACTTCTTTTTAGCAAAATACCTAATTTTGATTCTAAATTAACAAAATTATCGTTAAATCGCTTAAGACCTTCAATTCCTTGCGTGATTACTGATTGTATATGACCTTGGAATAATATTGAAGATAACATGTTAAGTTTTTGATCTTTAATGTTACCATTAGAGCGTTGAATTTCGAGTACGATTCTATCTTTTATTAATTTGATTTTTCTATCTAAATCGCTTAAATATTCTTGAAGTTCAATCTTAACAGTAACCCAGTTTCTTAACAAACCTGTAAAAATTTCATTAAACTCTACATTCTGCACTAAAATTTCACGAATATCATCATCAAGTTTGAATAGATAATTTCTAAGTTGTGTAATTTGTTCGAATCTTTCTTCGATTTCATCATCGTGAAAATTTTCTAATATCAACTCGTCAAAGCTTTCGGGAAGTTTATAATCCTTCAGAAAATCATATTGAACTTTTAAAACTTTAATCCGGTCCTCTAAAAGTTTAACTTTTGATTTTAGGCTAATAGCAAATTCTGCTTTCTTTTCTTCAAAAACCTCGGAAATGAATCCTTTGATAATACTAAGTTCATCAATAATGGTAACTTTAGTTTCTTCCCAATCCTCTATTAAGTTAAACGCTAATCTCTTGTACTCGAATTTGTTTAGTCTCTCATTAAATAATTTTATTTTTTTTAAAATCTTGCGGTATACCTTATCTAGTTCTATTTCAGTCTCGTGAAATTTGAATTCTTTTATGTATGAATTCATTTTTTCTCTAAATTGAGCTGGAATTTTTTGGAATTCTTGAATTTTTTTATGAAATATTTCTAAATCTTCGTTAACATTTTGAATTGTTTTATCAATTTCTTTAAATTTTGCTTTGACAATTTTTATCGTATAAATAATCTCTTCGTTCACATCTGGATCGCTTTCAGTTTTTAAAGCTTTTTCCAATTCTATAAAAATCCAGACTGCAACTTTCTGACTTTCTAATATGAAACTTAAATTCCTCAAAAGAATAATGGTTTTTTTTCTTTGGCGCCAATATTTAGATTCTAGTTGGTATAAAATTTTTGCAATTTCGTTCTCAATTTCTACTTGATACTCTTCATAAAGGCGCTTAAAAACGAGAGCAACCGCGTTTCTGACATTTTCAGAGGGATTTTCAAACTCTTCAAAGATGTAATTAAAAACTTCCATGATATTATTTTGACATAAGTGATACAACGCATTAATGATTACATTTCTAAATTCGGGATCGCCCGTGTATAATGCTGTTTTTAAGTTAGCCCAAATTTGATCGAAATTGTTCTCCGCAATGTTTACTAAAGAATCGATTACTCTAAGTTGGATACGGTAGTTATTTTCTTTTAAAAGGTTAATTAATTTAGGTATTATTGGAATTATTTCTGACGATTTTTCTTTTCCTATTTCTCCGATTAGCCAAATAATAAGTTCTTTTACGCGAGCTTTTTCGTTGTAAAGAAGGTTTAATAGAACGTACATAATATTTTCCTTAGATAGAAAATATGTACCAAGGATTTTCAAAAGTTCTGCGGACGATCTCGCAACATCGTCGTCTTCGTCCCTTAAATTAACGATTACGATAGAAAGTAAGGGCTCTAATTCTCGTATCTTAGTGTAGTCTTGATTTATAATTTTCTTAAGAGTCTTGATAACTTGAAGTTTAACCTCCCAGTCATTATCCATCAATTTCTCTGTAAATTCTTCAATAATATCTCGTAACTTTTCTCTATCAATGTGTAAAGAAAGAATTAAATTTCCTATAATCTTTACAGTTAATCGCCTAATAGAGGGTTCTTGATCAAAAAGTCGTGACCTTATCTTATTTATTAGATCAATTAGTAAGTTTGGACGATACATTGAAATTTGATATAGAATTTCCAAAGAAACTAATCTAATCCACGAGTTAATATCGTTTATTGTATTTGCTAAGTTTCTTACCGTTCTTAAAGAAATCGCTGGTGACTTATCACAGATTTTATTTAATAAAGTTAAACTATTGTATAGTAGTTCTTTATTTGAATTCTCTGGATTTTCAATAATTTCAAAAAGTTCTTCAGCAGCTTTTTCATAACTTCCGCTTAAAATCAATTCTTCAACTTTTTTTGCGTCTAATGTCAGAATATTCAATAGCCTTGTATCTTGTAATTCAAATATTGAGCCAATTACACTTTTGATGTTAATCTTTATAAATGTTTTTCAATAATAACATAAAATTATGTCATTTTAAAATTAATCAATAATGAGATTAAAAAAAAATAGTATAACTAAAAAAATAATTCAATTATTGCAGTACCTGGAGTGGCAATTCTCTCTCGATATGTAAGAATGCCCCCTGTAACATCCTTTGTTTTGACTAATCCTTTCTCAATATCTTTTTCAGAAATATACCATCTCTCACCAGCTTCAAATTGCTTTACAATATTGCCATCTTTATCTTTAATATCAACATTTGTTATTGTACTTTGCTTAACATCGAAATAAACTTTCTTCCCTTCAATTTTTGTAATGTTAGCTTCAGTGATAAGTAAATCTCCACACCTTACCATAGATCTCATTGAAACATCTGTTTCAACTAGCTTTCCGTATTTTCC
>JAUWHC010000267.1 GCA_030606095.1 Promethearchaeota archaeon
TGCGCTAGATGATGATTCGGGAAAAATGCATCTTATAAGATACCATCCAATTTGGTTTTTAGAGCTTAAAGATAAAACTACAATTAACCGAATTGATTTAGAATACTGTAATAATATGTATTTTGCGAAGAAATTTATTGTTGAATCTAAAAGAGTTAAAAGAAGGGTAGGGTCTTTTCAACAAATAGGTGAAACAGTTGTCTTGATACTTGTGTTGCCAACAGATTTAGATGTTTTTGGGGGAGAATTAATAAATTTATTAGCGAAAAAAATAATTGATGAATTTGAAAATACGCTTTATCATGTAATTGAGTCAGAAATTGCGAAACTAGAAGTTATTAAAACAGAAAAATTAATTAATAAAATAAAAAAAGGAGATCAGATAAAAGAAGAAATAAAAGCAATAATTAACCTTACTTGTGAGGAACATTTTTCATCGGTAATTAAACAAACTGATGCGACCTCTTTCAAATTGCAAAAAGCAATTTCTTATTTAACATTTAAAGGAATCGATATTGACCACATTGTCATAAACACTCAAAATGAATCGTTTTCTAAAATTCGATTATTTGACTATGATAGAGTTGTTCAACAAAAATTTGAAATAAAAGATCAATTTAAAATAACGAGTATACATATTATTAACAATTTTCAGGAAGTAGAAGTTTTAGTAAAGAATAACAGTAAAAAGGAATTCAACGATCTAATCGTCCGAATTACTTTTATTAAAGAATTTTTTGAAAAAGAAATATTAAACGAAAAAGTAGAAAAATGCCTTCCCGAAGAAGAATTATTATTTATAACGCCTATAATTAAAAATACAAACAATTATTTGTTTTCCATTATTGAAGAACATTCTAATAGAACAATATTTTCTAATAAAATTGATTTAGAATTAATTAAAAGTCGTTCCTACTAAGGAATTTTTTCAGGTTTTGAAAATCTTCGCTATTTAAGCCGTTCATCACCATATTAAAAGTTTCAATAGTTTTCTCTTTTGTAACAACCATCATTACCGATCCATTGCTAACTTCCTTCACTAAAATATAGTTATGTTCGCTTTCATATATAACAGTTGATAATTCTAGAGGAGAAATCGAAGAATCTGAAAGTTCCATGATCTTTGTAAAAATTTGATAAATATTAGACTCTAAGCTGCCAATCTCGAATTTGATAAATTGGAGAATTGGACTTTCAAATTTTCCTATTGTGGATGCTATTAATAAACCATCTGGTTGGTTAAACAAAAGAAATTCTGAGAGTGTATTGATCTTCAATATATCTAAAAAATGGCGTATTTTCCCAAGTCTTTGTAAAGCTAATGTGTTCTCTTGAATTTTAAAATCGAGTATTTCGATCAATCGATGTTGAGCACTTCCCTCTTTTACGGATACAGGTGTAAAAGCAATTTTACTTTTTAAATCATCTGTAAGATCTTCAACTAACAGTCCATAAAACTCATCTTCCTTTGATTCTTGAAGATCAATTTTATTTAATAAGACATATACCATTCCTACTTCAGGACTAAATTCAAAAAGATATTTCAAGAATTTACTAAAAGTATCTTTTAGTTTTGGTTCTTCTGCTGCCGTATCAACCATGAAAACTGCAGCTGATACTTCTGAAAACACAAGTTCTCGCTGTTTTTCCGAGAAATATCTTTCCATATAAAGTTCTTGTCCTCCTAAATCCCAGATGGAAAGCTCCATTATTCCTCTAAATATAAAATTTTCCCTCGAGACTCCTTTTGTAGGTTTCAGATTAAGCACTTTCATGAAATTATAACCTAAACAAGTAGTCCGCATTAATGACGTTTTACCCGCACCACCAGGGCCAAATAGGAGCACTTTTATTTTATTTCACCGTTAAACTATTATTGTTTAAAATAAAGCGATAATTGATTTAATATTAAATATATTTAATCGTCTAATATATTTTTTATAAATTAAGCTTTATTTAATTTTTTCTAATTATTATACGATTTATTAGATTTTAATTGCATGGATGATTCAATTAAATATAATTTTAATTTATTTAAATAATAATATATTTAAAACTAACAATAAAAGGAATTGAAAGAGTTTGAATTTAGAAGATTATATAAGGAATGTCCCAGATTTTCCAATAAAAGGAATTCAATTTAAAGATGTCACAACTTTATGTAAAGTTCATGCTTCTTTTAAAGAGTCATGTGATAGACTAGTAAATCATTTTAAAGACAAAGGAATCAAGAAGGTTTGTGCTGTCGAAGCTAGAGGTTATGTGTGGGGCGGCGTTTTAGCGTATAAATTGGGCGCTGGATTCGTTTTGATACGAAAACCAGGAAAGTTACCTGCTGAAACATTTAGTGAGACCTATGAACTTGAATATGGTACTGACACTATTGAAATGCATAAGGATGCGATAGAAGACGGTGAAAAAGTGTTATTATTTGATGATTTGTTAGCTACTGGAGGAACTGCAAAAGCATCTTGCAATCTAATAGAAAAGGCAGGTGGAAGCGTAGCTGGGATTGCATTTGTTATTGAACTTACAGGTAGTTTACATGGTCGAGACAAATTAGAAGGTTATGATATAATTAGTCTAGTTAAGATCCCCGTTGAAGAATAGTAAACTGAATAAACACATTCACCCATTTTTTTCCCATATAATTATCCTTATTTTTTAGGCTGAAAATTTAAATAATTCTCAGTACTTTATACTCACAGTATTAAAATAAACACATTACAAGGTGTGGATTTGATTCAAGAACTGAAAAGAACTCCATTTTATAATTTTCATGTGAATTTAGGAGCAAGGATGGTTGACTTTGCTGGTTTTAGTATGCCAGTGCAGTACGAAAGCATTATAAAGGAACACGAAGCAGTACGTAATAAAGCTGGTGTGTTTGATGTGTCACATATGGGGGAATTCCTATTAGAAGGGAAAGATGTAATATCCTTTCTTCAATATGTAATGATTAACGATTTAAAGCTACTAGAACCCACAAAAGGACAATATTCCTGTATGTGTTACGAAAATGGAGCTGTTATTGACGATCTTGTTTATTACGAGGAAGAACCTGAGCGATTTAGAATGATCGTTAACGCTAGCAATGTTGAAAAAGATTTTCAATGGTTAAACGAGCATATTGAAGGTAAAGATGTTAAAATTACTAACTTATCCTCGGAGCGATGTCGTTTAGCGTTCCAAGGTCCAAAATCCGACGAACTTCTCCAACCGTTAGTGGATGTTGATTTATCTTCGATAAACAGGTTTTATTTTGCTCACGCTACGTTAAACGGGGCTCCAATATTTATAGCTAGAACCGGTTATACAGGTGAACGAGGTTTTGAAATTTCATTTGATAACAAATATGCTGACAAAATATGGAATGATCTAATTGGGGCTGGAGCCTCACCAGTAGGTCTAGGGGCGCGAGATTCATTGAGACTAGAAGCAACTTACTCGTTATATGGTCATGAAATTAGCGATTCAATTACGCCTATTGAAGCAGGACTTTTTTGGCTCGTCAAACCTAAAGAGGGTATAGATTATATTGGAAAGGAAACTTTATTAAAACAAAAATCCGAAGGAACAGATCGAATTATTGTTGGGTTGAATTTGCTGGATAGAGGTATTATTAGAGAGCATTATAAAATCTTTAAAAATAACAATGAAATTGGATTCGTTACTTCAGGAGGATATTCACCTACACTTAAGAAAACAATTGGCTTAGGACTTGTTGAGAAACAATATAGCGAAGTAGGAACGGAATTTAAAATTGAAATTCGCAATAAGTTCTTGAGAGGAAAAATAGTTGCTACACCCTTTTATAGAAATGTGTAATTATATTACAAAGAAAAAGTGAAAAATTATGGAATACGAATTTCCAGATGATTTAAAATATATGAAGACACATGAATGGGCACGAATTGAAGGCGATACGGCTACAATAGGCATTACCGATTATGCTCAACATCAATTAGGTGATATAGTCTATGTTGAATTACCCGAAATAGGAAGAACGCTAGAAAAAGAAAGTAGTGCTGGTGAAATTGAATCCGTTAAGGCAGTTGGAGAAATTTTAATGCCATTGTCTGGAGAAGTCGTTGAGATTAACGCTATTATAATAGAAAGCCCCGAATCAATTAATTCTTCTCCTTATGGGGATGGTTGGATGATGAAGATAAAGGTTTCAAATAGTAGCGAAATTAACGAACTTTTATCCGTTGAAGATTATAAAAAAATAGTAGAAGCAGAGAAAAAATAAACTTTTTTTTCAATTTTTAATTTTATTTTTTAATTTCTTGAAGTTTGAGTTGGTTAATTTGGATTATGTACCTCATGACGATAAAACTATTACTGAAATGCTTAAAGTTATTGGCGTTAATAATTTAGAAGAATTATTTCAAGATATTCCTAAAGATTTAATTATTAACAATTTAAATTTACCTTTAGGCTTATCCGAACCAGATGTTCTAAAAAACTTAAAAGAACTTTCTCAAAAGAATAAAGTTTATTCTAATTCCTTTTTGGGAGCAGGTTATTATTTTCATTACATCCCTTCTTTAGTTGATTTTGTAATAAGTCGTACAGAGTTCTATACTTCATACACACCCTAT
>JAUWHC010000207.1 GCA_030606095.1 Promethearchaeota archaeon
GGTAAAATGAATTTCTTATCTTTTCTTCGCTGCGTTTTGAAAATTTTAATTTGATTCTTTCTACATACTCTTTTAAATTGAATGTGTAATAAATTAGAAAGAATTTCTCGTACTGGGATACTTTTTCTTTAAGATAAGGTGCCTCTGGCGGGCATGTCCACGAATGCCCATAGATAGGACACTTATATTTAGAATTATTACAATAAGATTGAACTTTTGGGTCAAATATAATATCTTCCACATTTATTTCGACAGCGGGCACTCATACTCACTTTAAAATTTATAAAAACTCGTTCAATCTTAATTTGTAAGAATTGTTTAAATAAAAAAAGGCTTATTTTTATCTTTCACAATCAAGTATAACTTCAACTTTAACGAAAGCCATAAGCTTTTTTATTGAATAAAAAATAAATAGAATATAAAATAAATTAATTATTTCTTAAGAAGAGAATCGTTAAATTTTAGATGTGAATAAAATGAAATTATTTAAAGAAAAGATAAACGAATTGGACGAGGTTAACAAGGAATTCTTAGCCGAAACTTTAAACGGCTCCGCACTCTTACATGAAGTGCTCTCAACTTTTGTAGATGATAAATTAAAGATTGAATCATTAGAAGGTGTCATTAAGGTAGAAAAAAGGTGCGATGAGCTTAAAGAGAAATATGTTCAGGTTCTTTATAGGGATAAAAGAGCCCTTCCTTTTTTAGTTGAAGACAGGTATAACATTCTGATGATGATAGATACCGTAAACGATAAGATGGAATTCTTTTCAAGGTTTCTGGGAGTGTATCCTTTCAAGATTTATAAGGAAATCAAAGACGAGTTCAGAAATTTATACCGCGCATGCAGTCTAGCTGTCGAAGAGTTAGTGAATTGTGCTACTTTAATTGAAACTGATTTTGATGGTGCATACAAGAAAACCTTTGAAATTGAAGAGAGAAAGAGAGAAGCTCGAACGGCTAAATTTAACTTACTTGGAAAAGTATACAAAATGAAAGACGATCCCACCAAGGTATACTTAACTTCTAAGCTAGTGACTTATATGTATGATATTGTATCGTGGGCTGAAGAAGTCTCTGATTATTTAAGAGGATTAATTATTAAATATCCAAGCAGATAATAAGGGAAGGTTGGATAAAATGGCGTTGGAATTTATAATAATTCTCTTTTTGGTAATTTCTATAATAATTAGTTTTGGAATTGGTGCTAACGATGAGACAATGGCAACTTTATACGGTTCTAAAACTTTAAAGATGAAAGAACTACTAATTCTGGCCACTATTCTCTCAATTTTTGGAGCTGTATTGTTAGGCAGTGCAGTAAGTAAGACAGTTGGGGAGAACTTGTTTTCATCTACCATCGAAATAGAACACTCCATAGTTTTGACAGTATTGATTTCTACTGCAATATGGTTGATTTTATCATCCGCATTTGGATTACCTATTTCCACTACTCACGCTACAATTGGTGCAATAATTGGAGTAGGCTTTTTATTGGGTGGGCCTTTTGGTGTAAACTGGCCAACAATCTTAGAATTGGGAATGTGGTGGTTATTATCTCCTATAATAGGATATGTTGTAACATATTACGCGTATAAATTAATCCATAAAACTATAACACCCAAACTTACCGGGTTTAAAAGCTACGAAAGATCAGAAAAGATTTTTTCGTATATGTTATTAGCAGTCATCTGCTGGACGGCTTTTTCTAGAGCAGGTAATGATTGCTCAAACGCCGTAGGAATTGTGGCAGGTGTGGGAATTGGTGTTGATCTCAGTATACTGTTAATTATAGCTGGATTTAGTCTTGCAAGCGGTCTAGTGGTACTAGGGCGAGGTGTTATAAAAAGCGTAGGAACTATTACCGAATTACATCCAAGCACCGCTTTTGCAGCCCAAATCCCTATCGCAGTAATTTTATTTTTTGGAACAATATTAGGTATTCCATTATCTGGATCACATATGTTAGTCGCATCATTAGTAGGTTTAGCAAAAGCTAGACGTGCTCCAACTCGTAAAGGTATGTGGAAAATTGTTTCAATATGGCTTTTAACATTTCCTATAGCGGCAATTCTCTCGATCTTGCTATACTTTCCTATCAATGCTGTAATTTAAAAATATATTGAATATATTAAAATATAATTTTTCCATCTTTTATTAGAGGAAAAAAATTTCAGTGCTACATACCAGATGGAATTCTCTTATTTAATTTCCAATTTATTCGTTTATAAAAATTTGTTAAAATAAGGGTATTTTTATTTTTTAAAAGGAATAAGAACATTTTTTTTTAATTTAGGTTCAAAAATACAAAAAACTAAAATAAATAAGTATTATTTTAAAGGCTAAGTTGTTCAAATCTTGCTTGAAAGAATCGTAAATATTTAGGTTCATAGACCATTCTTAAACCCGGGATAGAATCTCTCTTTTCGTAAAGATTTAAGATTGAATTCGCTGTATACTCCATGTGCGTATTCGTATACACTCGTCGAGGAATAGTAAGTCGTACTAACTCCAACTTAGGAAAGATATTTTCACCCGTCTCTGAATCTCTTCCTTTCGAAATCGCCCCTCTTTCCATGCTTCTAACAGCAGAATCTTCGTATATGGCAGCAGATAAAGTTTGTGCGGGCCACTGTTCTCTAGATAGATGCGGTAAAAATTCTAATGCGTTCAAGAAAACAGCATGGCCTCCTGTAGGTTTAACGATAGGCACATTAGCTTCCATTAAAAGATCTCCTAAATACCGAACTTGATTTACTCTATATTTTAAATATTCATATTGGGCACCCTCTCTCAGTCCTCTTGCAACGGCTTCCATATCCCTACCTGCCATACCCCCATATGTATGCAACCCTTCGTAAACCACGACCATACTTCGTGCAGCTTCAAAGATTTTTTTATCATGAGTTGCGAGAAAACCACCAATATTTACTAAACAATCTTTCTTTGAGCTATAAATGCATCCATCAGAATAGCTCATCATTTCGTTTAGTATTTCTACGATTGGTGTATTTTCATACCCTTTCTCTCTTTCTCGAATAAAATACGCGTTTTCACTTGAGCGAGTCGCATCGTAAATAATCTTTAATTTGTAATCGTTACAAAATTTTCTTAATTCTCTTAAATTTTGCATAGAAACTGGCTGGCCCCCTGCCATATTAACATTCATTTCGACATTAACAAAAGCAATTTTATCAGTTCCATAATCGTCGATAAATTTTTGAAGTTTTTTGAAATCAACATTCCCCTTGAAGGGATGAGTGTTTTCTGGATCATGGGCTTCATCAATTATAACATCAACCATTTTCCCCCCTGGAAGTTCTACATGAACCTTTGAAGTAGTGAAATACATATTTCGCGGAACAAGTTGACCTGATTTTACCAAATTACTATACATTAAATGTTCTGCGCCTCGTCCTTGATGAGTGGGAACTAAATATTTGTACCCTAATACATCTTGCACAGACTTTTCCAAATTATAGAAGTTTTTGCTTCCAGCATATGCTTCATCTCCTAACATCATACCCGCCCATTGATTATCGGACATTGCTGACGTTCCAGAATCTGTTAGCAAATCGATAAATACATCGTCAGATAATAATAAAAAAGTGTTAAATCCTGCTTCTCTTATCGCTTCCTTTCTCCTTTTTTCGGAAGCAATTTTAAGAGGCTCCACAACTTTAATCTTAAACGGTTCAACTGGTGGTTTCATTTTTAATTCACTAAAACTTTCTTTCTTAGATCTAGAAATATATTGATATAGAAAAATATTTCTCTAATCATATTCCCATTGGTTTCCCATTTAGCCGTATCTTTAATGGTTTTTCTTTTTTTAAAAATTTACACTAAGATTTCTTCTTAAATTCAAATTAATAAAATTTAAATTATCTTGATATAAATTAAATATAAAACATATTATTGAATGATTAAGAATGGCATTTACAGATTTGAGTTATCTTGATTTACTACGTGGAAGCCTAAGTTTAGCATTTGTTATAATCTCACTAATAATAGGGATAAGAATACTATTAAAATATTTTTCACACAAAAATAAAGTTTTTGTAAGCGTTAGTTTGACTTGGATTTTCTTAAGTGCTTCTTGGTGGTGGCCAAGTTTTAATTTTTTAACTATAGGTTTATTTGGTTTTCGCCTTAGTAATTTATCCTATTTGATTCTTGCTAATTTTTTCATACCTTTAGCAATATTATTTTGGATTTATTCTTTCAGTTCTTTGAATCTTCAAAATAAGAACAAAATAATTGTGGTAATATTAGGAGTAATTAGCTTTTCATACGAAATTCTTCTTTTTATTTTACTATTCACTTGTCCTGACTTAATAGGAGTTGAAATAACACCTGAAATAATTTCAAGAACCCCACTTACATTAGGATTTGCTATATTTGCTATATTTATTGCCTTTATTATGGGTATTATTTTTGCTATTAACTCGATGAAAGATAGTGATCCCAAAATTAGATGGAAGGGAAGATTTTTATTAATAGCATTTATATTTTTTACTTTAGGGGCAGGACTTGATTCAATTAGTTGGACAAATCCTATTATAGTTGTTGTGATAAGACTTTTATTGATAATAAGTTCATTTGCATATTATTTCGGGTTCTTTCTTCCCGAAAAGATGGCAAATTGGCTAATTAGAGCTTAGGTTATACTAAAATTCTTTTTTTTTTTATTGAACTAGATTGTTTTGCTACTTGATGGAAGCAAATTCGTCTTTTTTTTATGAGCTTTTATCGAAAAAATCATCGGAACTGAATGCTTTAAAGTCTGAAATTCCCAATATTTCGTCTCTTTGTTTTGTTTCATATCGGGATGAATCTGAAAAAAACTAAATGGGAATTCGTGGAGAAATTCTAACTCAAAATTAACTTTTAATAATGAATTAATAACATCTCCCATTGGATGGAACCAATCGTAGGTTTCAAAGTTTTGTAATTTAATATTGGGATCGACATATGCTCCATCATCTTCGTCAAATCGATAAGGTTTTCCATCGTTAAAGTAATCGTAACCAACTTGAAAAGCATTATCGTACTTTTCGTCGATTAAATTACCGAAAGGATGATTCTCAGTAATATAAAAAGTACCGCCGGGTTTCAGACAATAATCGATTATTTCTGCCCATTTATATAAATCCGGCAACCAGCCAATAGCGCCATTAGATGTGAAAACGATATCAAATTTATCGTGTAATATGTCTGGTATATCGTAAATATTTGCCTTAATAAACTTAGCAGGGATATTTAATTCTTCGCTTAACTGACGAGCAAGTTTAATGGCTTTATCAGAGAAATCAACGCCGGTGACCTTCGCCCCGAGTCGCGCGAAAGAAAGGGTGTCCATTCCAAAATGGCATTGTAGGTGTAAGTGCGTTTTACCGTCCACATTTCCTATTTCTTCTCTTTCGATTGGAAAAAGAGACTATTTACCCGATTTGAACCCTTCTAAGTCGTATAATTTATATTTTGCATTAATTTCAACTAATTCGTTCCATCTTCTTAGGTTTGTTTTAAAATATTTTTCATTATCTTTCATTTGACAACACTATTTTATATTAAAACAATTAGCATAGAGTTTTT
>JAUWHC010000048.1 GCA_030606095.1 Promethearchaeota archaeon
ATCAATAGTCTTCATCAAATTATCAATGATCTCTTTGGTTGTATCATTATCAATGAGACTTTGATGGATTGGACTATCATACCGTCGACGATTCGTGTTTTTCACCCAGTCACCACATATATTCCGTAATGCTGAAGAATAAATTTCTTCCTCTTTCCCTAATAAACCAAAAACTGATTTATATACAGATATCCTTGTTTCCCTATCAGGATGTCGGAATAGGGGAAAGACTTCACTAAAGGATATCTTTTTCTCTTTACCTTCGGCAATGGCTTTAAACTTTCGCGTGCTTATCCATGAAGTTTTTAACTGCTCCCATGCCTTAGCACCATACTGGTCTTTTTCTAGAATTAACTGTTCTTCCGTCTCTGATAGTTTATAAGGAAATTTTCTTTTAATTTTTTCAAGATAATTTATATAATTACTAAGAGTTTTCTCACTTATTATCTGTGGATTTTCAGTAACGAGTTTTCCGATTTCTAATTCGAGGAATGCTAATTTTTTAGAAATGGAGCTCTGAAAATCCGTAAATTTATTATTAAGGGCTTTTGTTTCAGGAAGAGTCATATCAGCAAGGAATGAATTATTTGAATAAATCTCTTAATCTTCGTTTCGTGCCAAAATTTCCTCGTGTTTTTCTAAGAGATCATGTAAATTTTGGGCTGTAAAGTTTGGTATATTGATTTTACCCTTATATTGGTTTATAATTTCATCCGCTTTTTCCATTAAAGCATCCATAATTTTAGAAATTTTAGGATCGTCACAACTAGTAAAAAGTTCGGTTAAATCCCACGCTATTTCTTTTTCACTCATAATAATCAAGAGTTTTTTGAATTTCGAAATATGATTTTGATGAGTATGTATTTGATTCAAAATTACTTATTTAGAAGTTAGATCAAAATAATCTTTAAATTTGATCTAAAAAATGAAAGAAAATCTATTTCAAACGAATTTATTCTTTACAATTTATGTTTTTTATTATATGTTTTATATATCATAATTCCGAAAACTCATGCTGTGAGTTAGTTGCCTTCTAACTCCTTTTTTTTTAGAAGGGTCATTCTATTTCGGGTTAATTTTTTGTTTTGGTAGATGAGGAAGAGCTTCGATTTTTTTGGTGATGTCTTCTACTGAGTTAAGGAAATTTTCAACTTCGGCTGCAGAGCAGAAATATTGTTGAATCCTATCTTCAGAAAGGCCTATGTGTTTAAACAACATCTTTAGAAATTTGACGTGTTCGTATGTATTCATGTTTCCTTTTCCAAATTCACATTCGCCTTCTTTTCAGGAAATAATAGCTACTCCATCGGCTCCGTTCAAAAAACATTCCATTATTAAATGAATTCCAATTCTACCAGTACATCTAACTCTTATTAAATGGAAAGTGCTAGAATACGATTTTCTCGTAGTGCCTGTTAAATCTGCTACGGAATACCCTCACTTATCACATCCAAAAGCAATAATATTTCTTTCTTTTACGCTATTTGACATTTATTCTCGCCTATAATCTCTTTAATTTTCAATTTTGGTTGATATTTTCTTCATAACTTCGATTTCACTACCCACGATTCCTTTAATTTCTACCTCAAATTGCTTATCTCTGTAATATTTTAAATCGATAGCTCTTGCTGGACACGAGGAAACGCACACTCCACAACCTTTACATTTTAACTCGTCAACAACGGCAATGCCATCTTCATTTATTATTATTGCTTGATATTCGCATAGTTTTTCGCATCTATGGCATCCCATGCAGAGTAGCTCGTCAACTTCAGCTATAATTAACTCTTGAACGATAGTATCGTGAGAAAGCAATGTAGCAGCTTTACTTGCAGCGGCTAATGCTGTAGAAACGGAATATGGAATATTTTTTGGTCCCGCAGCACATCCACATATGTAAATCCCTAATCCATTAGTTTCTTGAGGTTTTAAACACCCGTGAATTTCTGAAAGGAAGCCATTGGGACCTTTATTAAGCCCCATTACGTCAATTATTTTATCTGTACCTTTTGAAGGTATCATACCTGTTGAACACACTACTAAATCAAAATCCAAGTGAGAGACTTCTCCCTCTAAAGAATTGTCGTAAAAGAGTCTCATAGTTCCGTCCTCGTTCAGCTTTATATCGCCCGGTTTTCCCCTTATGAACATAACGTTCTGTTCTCTTATATTTCTATAATATTGTTCGTTTCCTTTATCTGTGGTTCTAATATCTATATAGAATATCGTTATTTCCATATCGGGGTATTCTTGCTTTAATAATTGAGCATTCTTCAAAGAAACGCTACAGCAGACAGCCGAACAATAATTATTACCTCTTAACGTTCGGGACCCAACACATTGGATCATAGCTACTTTTTTAGGCGCTTTTCCATCGGATATTCTATATACATGCCCCTCGGTTGGGCCAATTGGACTTAACAGCCTTTCTAATTCGATTTGTGTAATGACATCAGGGTAAATTCCATACTTATACTCGTTACTTTTCAAAATGTTGTATTCGTCCCATCCAGTTGCGACAATAACAGCGCCTACCGTAATATCGAGGATTTCGGGTTCTTGATCAAAATCAATCGCTTCACTAGGGCAAGTTCTTTCACAATTTTTACAGTCTATACACACATCCATATCGATTACGGCAAAACTTGGCACTGCTTGCGGAAAAGGAATATAAATTGCTCTTCTTTCTCCAAATCCTCGATCAAACTCATTAGGGATCGTAATTGGACATTTTATCGTGCATAAACCGCATCCTGTACACTTTTTTTCGTCAACATATCGAGGATTTTTTCTGATTTTTACCTTGAAATTTCCAGTTATGCCACTAAACTCTATAACATCGCTATAGGTCAGTAAAGTTATATTGGGATGTTTCGAAGCATTTACCATTATTGGGGCCAAAACTCATATTCCACAATCGTCAGTAGGGAAAATTCTATCGAGTTGTGCCATTTTTCCGCCTATGGTTGGCTCTTTTTCAACCAAATAAACAGAAGTTCCTTGACCTGCCAAATCTAATGCGGCATTCATCCCCGCAATACCAGCACCAATTACCAAAGCTGCTTTAGTTACTGGTATTTCTTTTCGTGGAACGGCTTCTAATTCTCGAGCCCGATTTATTCCTGCTAATATTAACCTTTTTGCTTTTTTTGTAGCTTTTTCTTTATCGTCTTGATGAACAAAAGAGCAGTGTTCTCTGAGATTTACCATTTCAAAAAAGTAGGGACTTAACCCTGCTTCCTGTAATACAGCTCGGTATGTGGGTTCGTGAATCTTAGGAGTGCAAGCTGCGACTACTACTCTATTTAAATCTAATTCTAATATATCGTTTTTGATAATTTGTTGTCCAGGATCGCTACAAGTGAAATTATTAACTCTTGCTATGACAACATTAGACAAAGGCTCAACGAAGTCTCTTACAGCATCGCAATCAACGTGAGCTCCTATATTAACGCCTCATCTACAAACGTAAACTCCTATTCTTAATTTATCGATGGTCTGTTTATCAGACATTTAATTCACCTTTAGTTGAACCATCACCGAAAATAGTTATTGTTTATACTTACTTCTTAAAATTTTTATAGAAGTCCCTTTGGTTTAGGAATTTTTGAATTAATATATTTTTAAGCATTTTTTTTAAGCAATCCTACAATTCCATTTAGATTGTTATTAATCAAAAGAGAATATATTTTTTATGCCTTAATAATATTATAATAGAACTTTTTATGAGCTATTATTGTACTAGGTTAATATCTGTAAGTTTGCATTCAAAATGCAAATCTCATTAACTTTTTTATGATAAATTCATTATTTTCTAATATGGTGGAGGAAGGGAAAAAAGAAGATTTTGCCAGGCAATTTATGGCAGAAGAAGGCTTAAAAGGTAAAGCTAAGAGAATAAAAATCATGAATATTATAGATAAAGTTGGATATGACAAAAGAAAAATAAGAGTTTTCTTTCTACGCTCAACGATAACTGAAAGAGTTCAGCATGAATGAGATTTTGGATTATTCTTACAAACATCAATAATTTTCATAAATTAATTTAATGATTATTTATAATAGAAATTAGAATTTTTAAATTTTAATGGGATTAAAAATTGCGAGACATTGAAGATTTTAGAAAAAATTTTAAAAAAATCGTTGAATCAGAAAAGAACAGATTTAATAATCCTGTTAATGCAGAAAGAGTACTTGAATACGACCAAAAGTGGAAAAGCGTCCTACAAGAAATTCAAGACTTAAGAAAACAAAGAAACGAAATTTCTAGTAGGATTAGCACTTACAAGAAATCGGGCGATAATATAAAAGCCGAGAAAGCGATAAAGGAATCAAAGCAAATTAAGGAAAAAATTGACGAGTTGGAAAAGAAGAGGATCGAATACATCAACGAAAGAGAAAAATATCGATATAATGTGGGAAACGATCTACACGAATCGGTTCCTATTGGTGAAACGGAAGAGAGCAACGAAATAGTAAGAACCATTGGAGATTTGTCTAAATTTGATTTTAAACCTTTATCACATGTAGATCTAATTGATGAAATTAATGGAGCAGATACAAAGAAGGCATCTGAAGTGGTGGGGTCAAGATTTTATTACTTAAAAGGAGATATGGTGCTACTTAATTTAGCTCTCATTAGACTTGCTTTAGATAAGTTGATAAGCAAAGGTTATACTCCTTTATGGACTCCATTCTTTATAAAGCACGAAATTATGAAAGCAGCCGCAGAATTGGCAGATTTTGAAGAACAATTATATAAAATACAAGATGAAGATCTTTTTATGATTGCCACATCAGAACAGACTTTAGCTGCTTATCATTACAATGAGATCATTGATCCTAATTCGTTTCCTCTAAAATATGCTGGAGTATCGTCTTGTTTTAGGAGAGAGGCAGGTTCACATGGAAAAGACACTCTGGGAATATTTCGAGTACATCAATTTGAAAAGGTGGAACAATACGTTTTTTGTAAACCTGATAATTCGTGGAATATTTTTGAAGAATTAATAG
Organism: Promethearchaeota archaeon; assembly: GCA_030606095.1. GTDB lineage: Archaea > Asgardarchaeota > Lokiarchaeia > Sigyniarchaeales > SOKP01 > SOKP01. Next base: position 5,014 of record JAUWHC010000048.1, read on the forward strand.
CAAACGCAGAAGAGATTTATAAAGAATTAAATATACCTTATCGAATTGTTAATATTGCATCTGGTGAATTAAACGATAATGCCGCTAAAAAGTACGATCTTGAAGCCTGGTTTCCTGCTTCGGAAAAATATCGAGAATTAGTCTCGTGCAGTAATTGTTTAGATTATCAAGCAAGAAAATTAAAAATAAGAGTTGGAAAAGTGGGTTCTACTCAAAAGAAAGAAATCGCACACACCCTAAATTCCACTGCGATCGCTACTGAACGCACAATTTGTTGTATTTTAGAGAATTATCAAAACAAGGATCGTTCAGTTTCGATCCCGAAAGTTCTTCAAAAATATATGAATGGTAAAAAATTATTAAACTCATAAAATAAAATTTGTTTAAAAATTAATAATGATTGAAATTTCTTTAGAAGAATTCGAAGTTTTTTATAAGGAAAGGCTTGATTCTCAATTCTATAAAGTTAAAAAGGCTGTTAAAAAACAAGTTTCTGGCATTCGAGATAACCTAATTGAAATAAAGGTTTGTACAGATCATTTTAGTGAAGCAGGAGGAGAAAAAATTGATGAGAAAGCGCTTAAATCGTTAAATTTCTTTTCTGACAGAATTAAAAAAGAAATTGATGAAGTTGAAATACCTGAAGAGGATATTACTTACGACAACATGAACAGTTTATTAAACTCAATCAAGAAACTCTTTACAAGCATTAATGACATAGCAAAAAAATCTTTACCAAAATTCCAGAAACAAGTACAACCAGAAATAAAAGAATTAAGTTATATTACGCGGAAATTAGGCACTAAACAAAAAGGTATGGATGAATTTCTAAGGAAAAAATACACTAATCTAAAGAAGGCAGAATATTTGCTTAAAAAGCTACCAAAGTTATTTTCTTTAAGAGATAACATCGAAAATGCCAAGTCTGATTTAGATGAGTTTGAAAGGGATTTAAAAGAGAGACAGAAAGAACAAGAAGATTTAATCCAAGAACTATCAATTGTAGAAAAAAATGAACTGTTTAAAGAACAAGACAAACAAGAAGATAGCTTAGCCAAGTTGAGGATGAAAATAAATAACAAATTTGGCTTTAAAAAAGCTTTAAAAAAGTTGAAATTTGAATTAGAAAAAGAAACTATTCATATCCCTAATGTTAACACTTTTTTTCTAAGGGATTTTTTAAAAAATCCAATTAATGCGTTAGTTAAGGAAAGCAAGGAACTACCAAAATTTTCAAGTTTACTCGTCCAATTACGTCATGTTTTAGAAGAAAATAAGTTAAATCTTAAATCTGAAGTAAAAGATAAAACTATTAACCAAATAAATGCAATCTTTGACGAAAAAACAATTCAAAGCGATATCGATAAAATTAAAGAGATAAATAACAAACTTATTGAATTAAAGAAACAAATTGACCAAGTAGGTTTAGCAATTAATAGAGAAGATATCAAGAATAAAATTGCTACAAATACAATAAAAATAGAACATTTGGAAAACGATCTCGATAGAAAAAACAAAGATTACATTAGATATTTATCTTCTTTAAAGCTCGAAAGAGAAGAATTTCAAAAATCAGTTAAAAAGATTTTAAACGAAGAAGTTAAACTAAATATTACCTTCTCGTTTTAATTTTTTAGATAATTAATAGCAGCTTTGTTAATCGGTTTTAATAATTTTAAAATCTCGGTTATTTCTTTTATTTCTTTTTTGTAAAGTTAATTTTAAATTATTTTTTAGAAACTTATACATCTCCGTTTCAATTAAATTAAAGATTTTAAAGTATTCGTGCGCTAATACTAAGTCTTGCTTAATATCGATATCAAAACCCGCCCGAAAAGAATCGTAAATCGCAAATTTCAAGTTTCTTTTTTGAGCGTCTTTTAGTAACGCGACAAAAGAAGGAACATTCGGATCCGAAAAATGCGTAGGCAAAATATCGGGAGGATTTCTTCCAAAAATAGAAATACCGGCCGAATGAATAGCAGGACATACGACCAGTTGGTTTTTTTTCATTAAATTACTTATTTCAATAAAATTTCTTTCTGATATTAAAATAACATCTAAAAACGTAAAAATCGTTTCTTTAGCGTTAAATTCTTCAATGGCTATGCTATTTAAATCTCTAATAACTTCATCAAACGATTTTCTTGGTACTGTGAGGTCCTCCTTTATCCCAACTAAGCCATATTCTTCTGCTAAGTCTAAAATTTCACGACTATTACAATAAACTACTTTTTGGTCAAAGCAATCAACGTTAACTACTTTATTTGCTAAGTCTTTAAACATAGCAATAGTCAAATCTTTGAGTAATTCTTTTGTAAAACAATCTCTAAGACGAGATTTAGTTCTTGATAAAGGGGCAATAGGGATTAAAAGAATACTCTTCATTATGAAATTTAGGTATAGTTAAAATATAAAATATATCAAAATTAAGATTAAGATTATTAAGTTACTATTTTAAATTATTTAATATTTGAATGGATAAACTTTCAAATGCCACATCCACATTTTCATTAAGTTTAGCGGAAGTTTCGAAATATTCTACACCAAGCTTGTTTACCCTTTCATCGATAAAAGACTGGTCAATTTTCCTTTCAAGGTCTATTTTGTTTCCAACTATTATGTATGGAACATCACCGCTTAATTCTTTCAATTTAGAGAGCCAGAAGTTTATACCCTCGAATGATAATAATTCATTTAAATTGAAAACAATCATAGCCCCGACCGCTTGAACAAAATAGTATTCATTGCTAAAAAGCTTATCAGCTTGACCTCCAATATCCCAGAAATAGAGTTTAAAGCCTTTTTCTTTAATATCCTTCTTTAATTCAAGGTTTTTTAATTTTAATTTATCAATTACTTTGCTCAAATCAATCTCTTTAATTAAAAAATTTGCACCTAGAGTTGGAACTGATTCTTCGCTAAATTTACCATCTACATATCGAGCTAGTAGGCTAGACTTGCCAACAGATGGGTCTCCACACAAAATAACTTTCCCGCGATAAGACATGCTTTTTTACCCCTATGATTTTAAATCGTATATGATTAACAATCACATTAAAATTTAAACTTATTTTTATTTCAGTTTGTCCTTTTTATTCGTAATTTTGAACTATTATTTTTATTAATAAATTTGACTAAAATTATTTACATTTGGTTTGGAGGTTTTGAGGGAGTTAGCTTAATTTCTTTCGTTTCGGAACTAATAAAATGTTTGAAGAGGTGTTCATAACCAATAATTTGGCTTATTTTACCGTTTTCTAGCCATAATCCGGATGTATATTCTGGAGCTTCTTTAACTTGATCAAGGGTCGTTAGGAGGAACCCATAATCTGCGATTAACAATCCGAACGGAATGACGTTATCGCCTTCAATTGAATGTATTTTAACAGAAATTTTTAATAGTTTTTTAATATCTTCTTTTAAATCCTCAAAATACTTCAAGGCAATTACAATTTCCATATCGGTTGAAAATTTTTTGTTCCATAATTCCTTTAAAATCCATTCAAATCCTCCTAATTCTCCCATCAGTAAATCTGGCGTTATTATAAAATAAATCCGGTTTTCTGACGAGCTAATTATTTCCTTAATTTTTGTTCTAATTTTTTCTCGAGAATTTATTGCCCATACCCTGGGTTCTGATTCTTCTTTATCGATTTCCAATTCAGTTATGGCTTTTTCTAGCGTTAATGTATCTTCGATTTTCTTTTTGTATCCTTCTCTAATAGTTTTAAATATTTTTTCAATAGGAATAACTTGGTAATCTGCGCCCCTCTTTACCGGTTCTTTTTGGATAAAACCTTTTTCAATTAACCGGTTAAGACTATCGTATACTCTAGCACGATCGACTCCAGAGAATTTTGCTATATCTGCGGGACTTAAAATTTTATATTTGGCAAGAGTTAGTAAAACTTTGGAATCGTTTTTAGTAAATCCTAACGATTGTAGAGAGAGTTCAATTTCAGATTCTTCAAGCTTTATAATATCACGACTGGTCGGCAAGATTGGAATATTCTTTTTTAATTCGTATTAAATATCTAATTTTAGAACTATTATTTAATTTTATTTTTAATTTTTCAAAAAAAATAATAAAATTGATACTTTTATAAATACTTCTAATTTTGCTAAATATTTGATGACATGCATAAAAAGGTACTTTATGCTAAAAATCCTATTGTTTAAAACTCAAATGTTAATTTAATAAAAAATGAAGATTTCGAATAAATACATGATGTTAAATCTTTAATCAAAAAAGAAGATTTCGAACTTTTGCATGAAATCCTTTTTAAAACCACATTCTAGTGAAAATAAACAATCAAAAAAAATTTATTCCCTATTTAATAAATTTTAAAAATTTATTTTAATAATGGTATTTTGTCGGACAAATAATCTTTAGTACATTTTAGATACGTAATAACTAATTAACAAAATTTCCATAAAGTATTATTCCGAACCATAATATTTATATAATAGAAAATCGTAGTTATTATTAATTATAAATTTAAATTAAAACAGTTTAATTCAAAAAAAATTTGTGGAGGAATAAATCATGGCAAAAAAAGCCCCAGCAAAGAAGAAAGGCGATAGTTATATTGCAAAAGCACCAATTCGGCGATTGATGAAAAAAGAAGGTGCTGATTTAGTTGCTGCTGATGCTCTAGATAAACTTATCGGTTTTCTCGAAAAAACAGCCGCAGACGCAACCAAAGAAGCTATTAAGATTACGAAAGCTGATAAACGAAAGAGAGTTACTGCTGCTGATATTCGAAAAGCTACAAGATAAGTAATTCAGCTATTAATAATTTAGTTTTTATCTTTTTTTTACTTTTTTTCTCACTATATTCTACTTGTTATATTATCTTTTCAAGATTATTCTTTTGAAAAATACGGAAATACGCTTGGTTCTCCATGTCAGTAGTCTTTTCCTTTTTTCTAGTTGAGTAAAAGACAATAATCTTTATTTTTGACTTCTTAAAAATTATAAAAAAAGGTCTTAGCTATCTATTAATATGAGTTGGTTATCAATAATTCCTTTATCTTTCCTCTTTTACTTCCATCACTATTTATAGCTCTTTTAGCGTAAAGGACGTTTATTTGATATTCTTTATATAAATCTAAAATAAAATCAGAATAAGAATTACTCAACATTACTTTACAACCCCGTTCATCTAATTTTTTATATACATTGAAAAGCTTGATTTGGGCTTCTTTACTAAAATTACTCTTAGTATAACTGGTAAAATTAGCAGAACGCGATATTGGAACATAAGGTGGATCAAAATAAATGAAATCATCTTTCTCCGCAAAATCTAAACATTTTTCAAATGAGTCATTTATTAATAAAACGTTTTTTAGAGCTTTGTGGATAGCAACTAAATTTTCTTCATCACAGAATTTAGGGTTCCTATACGTTCCAAAAGGTACATTAAACTGTCCTTTGCTGTTTACTCTATATAATCCATTAAAGCAACAGCGATTCAAATATATAGTTCTTGAAGCCTTGTTAACGTTTGATACTTTATTATATTCTTCTGGATTTCGATCCTTACTCCGCATTTCGTAATAATAATCTTTTTCATTTTTGTGGTTTTTAAGGGTTTTAATGAGCTCAGAAACGTTATTTTTTATTACATTATAGGTATTAATTAATTCTTTATTTACATCAATTAATATTGCTGTTTTGGGTAATAAATAAAAGAAGACAGCTCCACCGCCCAAAAAAGGTTCAATATATTTATTAAATTCTTTAGGAAAATAATTGTCCATTTGTAGAATTAATTGTCTTTTACCGCCTACCCATTTCAAAAAAGGTTTAGGTACATCTACGATAGATTTCTTCCTTCTATTTTGCTCTTTTTTAATATCAAGATATTGAATTTTTTCATCATCTTTTCCTAAAAA
>JAUWHC010000297.1 GCA_030606095.1 Promethearchaeota archaeon
TCACCATCGAAAATCTTTTCAACCTCTTTTAAAAATTCATCCTTATCAAATATTATTTCAATTTCTCTCTTCAACTTCTCTCTTCTCTCTTTTTCATAATCTCTCGGTGGAGGTGGTAAAAATTTATTATTAGTTTTCTCATTTATTATATTTAGTAGATTATTAAATTTCTCTTTATTTTTAAAATTTAGAAAATTGATAAAAGTCCGAATATTAGTGTCTGAAAGTTTTGATTGTAAATATTGGGTAATCAGAAAATCTACGCATTGCTCATCTGCTATAGTGGCTAAAAGACGATATTTATTTTTCATTCCTTCCTCATAAACTTCTTTAAAAAAGTTAAAAGCAGTTCCAGTTTTTTGGAAGAACAACTGAATTTTAGAAATTGCTTTATCAATACGTTCTTTGCTGGCAATTTTTACCAGTTTTGTCACTTCATTATAAATAGAATTATCGTCTTTATAAGCCTTAATAATATTATTAACAATTTTTTCCATCAATCTTTCTATATCAAATTCTCTAAGATCTCCCGGATTATCAGTAAAGTATCTAATGGTTTTCTTTATTCCTTCTACAGATTGAATCTTCTCTATTCCTCCCATGAGATCCCAGCTTATATCTACCAAAGGGAATTCTTTAGAGCTAGATCGGGATCTTGTTTTGTGTATTCCCGTTAACAGAATATCTACATATTGGTCCGTATGTGCACTTTCTTTTATGAGATAATAGAGCCCTGATAAAACCCGATTATTATTTGAATCTTTAAGGTGCTTAAGAGCGTCAATTGTGTCTGAAGATGCCATTCCTAACCGAGATAAGGCATGAAAACTTATATACCGAACATTTTGGTTTTCATTTTCATCCTTAGCAAATTCAACTAATAAATGACGCAGCGATTCATCTTCCAATCCTTTCATCCTTCTTAACATTTCTATTGCATTGTATCTAGAGACAAAATTATCCTTTTTCGCAGTTGCGTATTCCATTAAATAATCATAGATTTCTCGTGTTTTCCCGAATTTAGCCATCTCTTCATAGTCAATATTTTTATCAATCAAGATTCCCCTGTCAGAGTATTTTTTAAATACAGTCTTAAACAGTTTCTTTCTATTCTCTTCATCAATTCTATTTAATTCGAATTTTAAAGTAAGTTCAGGTTCATTCTTTATCAGATATTCAAGCAAATCATCTTTCTCTCTCAATTGACATAAAAAAGCAACTGTGTTTGCCCAAGAGGGATTGATTTTATCTATCCTTTTATATCTAATCCGACTGAAAAATGTTGATATTAATCTATCAATTTTAATTCCATATGGTTTTAAATCAAGATATTCCAGATATACCATTAACTTCTCAATCCACGATATTTCCCTTTTAATAACTGAGCGAAAAGAAACAAATTCTAAGATCAAATTCAAATTCTGATTTGATAAAACCTTAGCTGCCAGATATTCTTGAAAATTATTATGCTGAAATTGATAAACGTCTCCTTCTTTCAAAAAGGACTTCTTAATTAAAGAAAGCTCGGGAATGATCGCTCTTTTATTTTGGTCTGAAAAAATTTTATTAAATTCATCAATAGCGATGAAATTTCTCTGAAGAGTTTCCATGATTAAAGATAAATTCATTAAATCTTTCTCTATCTCTGAGGTGGGATAAGTTTGATTTAAGTCATATTTACTTGCTAGTCTCTTTTTATCGTTTTCAAGAGCAAGAGATATGATTCTGGGAAAAATCTCACTTGGAGTTGCAGGTACATTTTTATCCCTCTCGAATATCTTAATAAGATGGTTTAAAAAAAATGGATTTCTACACCGATCGAAATAATTATATTCTTCTAATTGATTTATAAAAACATTGCTTTTGTTCCCAAGCAATTTCCAACAATATTCTTTAATATCAACTGTGTTGAACGGTAAAAGGACAAAAATATCAAAATCCTCAAACTGACCGGAATAGAAATTCGTCCTACATGCAATGATAAAAGTAGATTTATTAAATTTTTCCATGAAATTTCTTATTCTTCTTGCTACTTCTCCTTTATTAAAGACCTGGTCAAACTCGTCAAAGAGAAAAATAAGTTTTGATTTATCATAATCTAATAAACTTTGAGATTCATCTCCAATTTTATTTTTAACGTAATCTATCATTTCTCCACCTGCATAAGTATCGAGTTCGATAAGAATCGGAATGAAGTCCTGATTCTTTTCTTCAATAAATCTACAGGTAATCGTTTTTAATTCTGTGCTTTTTCCATATCCAGCATCACTTAGCAAAACTATTCTTTTCTTCTTCACTGTTATCAAAGTATGAAGATCAGAACAAGCTTCTTCAAAAAAGGGAGCATACTCCCCAAATTTATAATATTCTTCCCTCTTCATTAATTTTCTTTTAACATAATTGTTTTTCATCTTATACCTTCTTTAAATTTCTCAAAATATGGAAGTTTATATATCTCTAGTATTTTAGTTTTCCGTTTAGCATTGATTATTTCTACATATCCTTTTGTAATTTCATAATTAACGGCTTCTATGGCGGATTGGACAAGCTCATCGGTAGTAGAATATCCTTTTCGGCAATGTCCTTTATTAAAATCTGTTATATCTCTTAGAAACTTTACTAATTCGCTTTCCCTTTTGCTGCCGTTCTTATCTACAAAAATAAGGATAGGAAGTTCCCTCTTTTTGGCCTCATAATATTCAAGGACCACAACAGAGCATGCTTCGGGATTATCATTAGAGGGAATATAACCATATCGGTCTTTGAAAATTCCAATATATATTTGGCTATTTCTTACTTCTTCTAAACATGCCTCTTTTGGAGATTCTGACCTGGCGGTGAAGGACTCAGCGTATACTGCCTCCAAAAAAATATTTTTATTAATAGCATCAGCAACAGCCATTCTTTCTTCTTGAAGATCGTTCATAGTAGAACTTATAAAAACTCGTAATTTTTCCATAATTGTATATTTCACTTACCTATTATTGGCATTAAAAAAATCTTAATTAAAATAAGTACACATCCTACTTTTCCTATGGTTTAGCTTTCCATTTTACGAAGTCTTCCTTTAGGACGTCTATCTATAATAATACCTAAAGCCTCAACCATCCGGCTAAAAAACTCCTCAAATCTTATAGGTTTTCTTTTAAAAGTTACCGAATTATTGACTTAGTACTCCTTCCCTATTTGTTTAATTTAAAAGTAAATATTAATTGTCTAAGAAAATAGTATTGCATTATAAGAATTGATCCCTCGAAGATTCATCTTTTGTTATATTTCAAGACCTTTATTTTATATTCATGATAATTAATTGCTTTTTTTCTCTTAAATCTTTTAATTGCTGTAAGGCAAAATTGTCCCAAGAAGGGCATCCGATAATACGGGATACCCCTGCCCCAATAAACAAACCTAATTTTCCGCTGGATGCTGCTTCAAGAATTTCTGGCGGGACAGAAGGTTCTTCTTCAATTTTTATTTCCTTTTCCTTGGATTGAACCATAATACCTCCATTATTAAAATAATATTTGCATTACAATTTCTATGCCTATTTTGTTTAAGCTAAAATCTTTAGATTAAAGCAATTTTTTATTTATTCTTAAAATGTCTTTGAATATAGCCTACCATTTTTGGTCCTTCCAATTTATCTGTTGCTGGATTCGTACGTACATAAAATTCTTTTGATTCAAAATAACATGGCACATTAGAAGGTGCGCAGTCAATTCGTAATATTTTGCAATTTTCAATATCAACAAGACGATAATCGATAAAAGGATAGAAGCTTTCACCAATTGCCGTTTTAATAAGGTTTTTGAAGTGTAAAAGAAATTTATCATCATTCCTGTAACATTTTTTAATTTCTTCTTGTATTCCAATAATGTTTTTATCATCACGAACACCCACAAGTAATATACCACCATCTGTATTTAGAAAGGCAACTAATGTTTTTAATATCACTTTTTCAATATATTTTTCCTTTTTATTAGTTTTTACATCTACAGAGAAAGTTTGTTTGAATTCTATTGTCTTTGATTCACCAGTACGTAAAGTTCTCATAATCTTCTCAGTTTCAGTTCCTTCATCTAAAGCCGAAAGCATAATATCTATTTTATCCTGTATACTTCGGGCACTCTTTGGA
>JAUWHC010000169.1 GCA_030606095.1 Promethearchaeota archaeon
GGTACATTTATGGGGAACGGTACAATAGAGAATTCTGATAATTCCAAACCTTTTTCTAATAAAGTTTCTCTTACCATTACATATCGTTCATAGTAAGTCAAAGGGTTAGCGATAAGCGTACTGCGATGAGGATTTGAATCATGGACTTTAGTTAGGGTAGGGTCAGGATTGGTAATTCCCACGATTAAATGATTACATAGTTTTTTTCCTGCTAGGAGAAATTTCATGTGATCGTTGTGGAGTATTTGGAATCTTCCGTGAATTACGCCTGATTCGTACCGTGTTCCTTTAACTTGCTTCATTCTAATTTATTATTTGTCGCAATAAAATAATTCGAATAATTCAAAAAAGATTAATAATTTTGTCAATATAAATTATTCAATTTGATGATAGGTTTATTATTACTTTATTAAAAGAGGATATCGAAGAATCGAAAGAACGCATGGTTGCGTGGTGGGATCACGAGTTAGTTGATCGTCCGGTTATATCGTATTATTTTTCGAAGAAAAGAGCAGCCATTGGAGGTTATTTAGACGCTTTTGGGGATAATTGGAAGTTAGCAAAAAACATAGATATTTATCAAGCCCTATCTTGGATAATTTGGTCATCTATAGTATATCTAACATTCGCCCTATTTTACAAGAAGGCAAAAAAAGTAGAATTAAACTGGTTAAAGGTTAAAATTTATTAAATTATTTTTTTAATACTTATTAAATTAGTTTAAATATAATATCCCGTTTTATCGTCTACGTTCGTATCGTTGTCATCGTCGTTATCGTCTTCGTCTTCTTTGCCCATTAGCTTTTTAGAGAAAAATTTCATTATATCTTTAGGATCTAAATCTTTTAAATCGTTCATATCGATTGGGATTATCCCTTTTTTTAAAGGCCCCATTTGACTTATGAACTGCTTTTCAATTCTCTTTTTCTGTCTCTCGTGCAAAATTAATTCCTTTTTCATAAGGATATTTAACTCATTTGCTACTAATTCGTCCAATTCGCTAGGGGTAAAAGATAATAACAATTCTGTATCATAGAGTTTAGTCAATTTCTTTACTACCTTTTCTCTCTTATGTTCTGGGATTTGGTAGATTGAATCTAAACCCATAAGATGAACAATATTCAACCAATCAAGTTGATAAGCCCAAGCTTCTTTTTCTGACATGTTATTAAAAATCAAGTTTTTCCATTAATATAATTTTGGATAAAAGTTAAACCTTTTTCTTATATTTTTTAACAAAAAACGTAAACATTTAAATCTATGCTTTTTGTTATATCAAATCGAAATATTGAAACATTAGCGGATATTACAAAGGATTAATTTTATCAAAATTAATTTTAAGTAATATTATTGAAGGTTAAGCGGCAAAAAATTAGAAAAATACTTTAAATGATGAAATAATTAATTCGGGCACATCATGCATAACCCAATGTGAAGAATTTTCAACACGAACAATTTTTAGGTCGTCTACATAATTAGGTAGTTCCTCCAAGACCGATGGTAACACGACAATATGTTTCAAAATGCAATTGTAATACTCAATTATAGGACTAATGAATATTTAAATCATCTTAAATAATATATTAATCAATCAACTTATATTACGTGAAATGATCGATGAAAGAAATTATTCCCGAAGAAATAGCTTTAGAAATCTGTGAACTAATAAGAGAGCGTAACCGTAAAAAGAAATTTAGTTTTACAAAAGTACAGTGTTGGGGTTGTATTAAATACTCTAAAAAAAAAGGGGATATTAGAACTCGTTGTTTGTTTAGTTCTGAAAAAAACGATAATAGAGGCTGCCAATTAGTAAATAAGGTTTTTGATAACGAGTATCAAACGATGAAATAAAATAGAATATAAATAAAAATTAAAATATAAAGAGAATTTTAAAAAAAATCTTTAATTCTTTATTCAAAATAACTATAGAAGGAATCTTCGAAATCCTTAATACTAGGGTTGTTAAGTTCAGCAAATTTATAGCGCCCTTGTGGAAGTCTTTTCTCTTTCGAAAAATAACTCTTAAGAGAGCTTTCAAAATTGCTTACGCTTAAACTTCTTTCTTCTGCGAATTTAATTTCACCAAAGAATTTCAAGTATTCTGGTGTACTATCACTCATTTTTATGTTCACTTATTTCCTATTTGTTTACTTTTTACTCAAATACTTTTTTAATTAAATAAGATAGGTTAGTATATAAATGTTTTCCTACACTTACAATGGTTAAATTTTCTTATTTTTTACCGAATCCTCATTCACTGAATGAACGTTCATTTATTTTGTGTTGATCTTTATTATTCAACGAAAAATATAGGAAAGATATTAAAAAAAAACTTTTTCAAAAATTCCCCTCATTTTCCCGCCACCTATATTAGTTTTTTTTTACCTTACTCCATAAATTATAGCTATCTTCTTACTTCTTATAGATAGACGTATCATTAAATATAATTAGATACAAGAGACCCCAAAAACATAATAAATCAATAAAAAATTGAAAATTAATAAGTAATAAATTTTAACATATTTTCTTAAAATGTAATAATAATTTTTTTGAATTTTGACATAATACAAATTGTTCATGATTTTTTGAGTTGACCATAAGTGTCTTTAAGAGAAAAAAAGTCTGAAATAATAAAGAAGGAAAAGAGAAATTTATTTATAATATCAGCTCTCTCTGTTTTTGAAGAAAAAGGATTTAATAATACCCGTATAAAAGATATCACAGAACGGGCTAATACGAGTGTAGGGAACTTCTATAATTACTTTAATTCAAAAGAGGAAGTAATTGAAGTATTAATTAGTGGATTAGCTGAACTTATGATAAGCAAATTTAGAGAATTATTTATCTATTTCAAACAAAACAGAATTCCACCAATCTCTGCGGTTAAGAATCTTTTTCGAGGATATGCTAAGATGTTTAAAGAAAAAAAAGAAACATTTCTAATTTTTTTTGAGCAAATGGGGGGAATGGATCAAAAATACCGAACCAAAAGAAATGAGATTCTTGACAATTTTACGAATGAGGTAGAAAAAATCATCTCAAGACTAATAGAATTCGGAGTTCGTGATCAAAATCCTAAAATAACAGCTAGAGTTTGGACATCTACGGTACTTGGAGTCTTTATTTGGTGGATTCAGAGTGATTTTGAACTTGAAGAGGAAGAACTTATTGAAAATTTAACAGATTTTCTTGTTAAAGGGACAATGTCAAATTAAGTTAATGAACAATTTATTATAACAGTCATAAATATAAGCAATCAATTTAAATTATACTTGGAGAATTCACATTTTAAAATTATTGGGCTTGACATTAAATGAATAGAGAAATTGATGATAGAACATACTTGAATTTTCTTTTACAATCTTTAAATAATGATGATTTGAAACAGATTTGCCGAGATTTTGAGATAAAAGGCTTTTCAAAATTTAAAAAATCAGAACTAATTGATTTTATTCTTGATTCTTTAGCAGAAGAAGAACTAAAAGACTTGTTAGAAGAGAAGGAAGGAGATATCATTTCGAACGAAATTAATACGGCAATTAAAAAAATAAATGGCGAAGATCGAGAATCTATTACTGATATAAAGGTTGTTAACGAAAAGAACCATGAAATCGAACTAAAATTCAAAGGATTTAATTGGGAATCAAGTTCGTATTTATCTATAACCTCAGAAAACATTCACGATCCCGAACGAGACTGCGATTGTAGAGTAGGTTCAAATATGGGTTTTTGTAACCACTTTTGGGTTGGATTTATTTATTCCTTAAAGAAAAACTATTTTGAATTATCAGATTGGAAAACTACTACTCTACCGAAAGATTTTGAAAAAAAAGTAGGCAGTATTGTTATCAGGGATGGAAGGTTAATTAATGAAGGTACTCCAAGTCCCCTGTTAGCGAAGCATAAGCGAATAACTATTTACGAAGCTGAAATAACAGACATAGAAGAGAAAGAAGATGATTTCCAAGGGAATATTACTAGGTATTATCTAATAAACTTAAAAGATATAGAATTCGGGCCTCAAATAACAAAAAAAAGCGATTACAAAAAGGAAGATATTAAAAAGTTAGACGAATTGAAAATACGAGTGAGCGAAAAACTTTATTCAAGCGATAAGTTCAAATTAGGAGATAAAATTAAATGCAACGGGGGAGTAAACAAGGATTTTCGGTTTGGATACATTTTGAAACGTGTTACAAAACTAAAAAAAAAATAATTTAAACGATGACTATGAAAGGTCCAAAATCGGGATTTATAAACGACCAAAACTTAATCTTGAGCACTGATTTTTACGAGCTGACAATGGGCGCGGCATATTATCAGTATAACCTCGATAATAATGTTAAGGAGGAAGACGATGTTGCTGTTTTTGATCTATTTATTAGAAAATATCCTAAAAATCGAAATTACTTAATATTTGCTGGTTTGGAGCAGGTGATTTATTATCTACAGAATGCACGATTTTCTGAAAAAACAATTGAGTTCTTGAGAAAAAAAGATGTTTTCAAAAGAATTGATGACAGTTTTTTTGACGATTACTTACCTAATTTTAAATTTAGATTAGATGTATGGGCAATGAAAGAAGGGAATTTTTTCTTTCCCCAAGAGCCCGTTATGAGAGTTCAAGGGCCTATGTTTCACGCTCAATTAGCAGAAACATATTTATTGAACACCATTAATTACCAAACTATTGTGGCCTCTAAAGCGTCTCGAATAAAAAATATTGCTCTAGATAAGGTTCTTCTTGAATTCGGTACTAGAAGATCTCACAGCCCTCTCGCAGGTGTTTACGCGGCAAGAGCTAGCTATATTGCGGGTTTTAACGGTACGAGTAATGTGATTGCCGACCTCGAGTTGGATATTAATTCTAGCGGTACAATGGCTCACAGTTTTGTCCAACGATTTGACGATGAGAAAGAGAGTTTCGATTTATATTACAAAATTTACGGTAAAAACTCAATACTTTTAATTGACACTTACGACACCGAAAAAGCAGCAAAAACCGCATGCATATACGAGAACAACATAAAAGGGGTAAGGATAGACTCAGGCGATCTCATTGAGCACGCAAAAAAAGTTCGCAAGATTTTAGACGATAATGGTTGTAAAAAAGTTATAATCGTTGCAAGTTCTGATTTAAACGAGTATAAGATTAAACAAATTATTGATAGCAACGCCCCTATTGACGCATTTGGCGTGGGAACTGAGTTAACAACATCTAGAGACGATCCAACTATTGCAGGCGTGTATAAGCTAATAGAATATGATGGCCGACCTAAAATTAAAATAAGCGAAGAAAAATTAACTTATCCCGGAAAGAAGCAAATTTACAGGATTTATAACGAGCGAGGAGTTTTCAAAGAAGACATTTTAATGTTAGACGACAACGAAGCACCGCCGAATTCAGAGGCTCTATTAATTCCAATAATGGAAAAAGGAAACTTGATTAGCAAGATACCTCAATTAATGGAAATCCAGCAGTATTATCTAAAGAATATTAAAAAATTACCAGGCGAATACAAAACTTTAGATGAAAATCATGTTTTTAAATTAAAAATTTCTAAAAAATTAAGAGAGTTGACTAACTCACTAACGAGAAAATATTCTAAATCTCTAAATTAAAACGTTTTGTTAGATGAAGTCAAAAAATTACTGTAAAATTAAGTAAAGTCCCTCCTATAGCATTTGCGAACGCGAAAAAATTAATTAATAATTCGTATAACAATGATTTAGAAAAGCATTTAGATTTTGAAGCTGAAAATATAAAGATAAGTGCTGGCACAGAAGATTTTAAAGAAGACGTAAAAAATTTTTCTTGAAAAAAGAAAACCTAATTTTCAAGGAAAATAAAGTTGAAAAAGTTATACAAAACCTAAATTTTGGAAATTCTTAACATTATTTAGAGATTATTATATAATAAAAGGATAGTAGAAAACAAGAAAACATATTCTACAATCTTTACGATCTTTAATCTTGGTATTTGTAATAATATCAATCATTGGATTTTCTTTTTATATAAAAACGCCATTAATTCGTATAATTATAAAAAAAAAAAATAAATGAAGTAATATGTATCATTTAGACGGAACAGATTATTTAAACGAAAAATATTTTAGAAAGACTTTCAGCATATGTCCGGAGTGTCTAGAACGGATACCAGCTGTTGTTCAAGAAGAGGATGACGGGCAAATATATATGCGTAAAACCTGTCCTGAACACGGTGATTTCAAGGATGTTATAAGCTCAAGCGCAAAGTATTATAAATGGACGCACTATCAAAAGAAAGACAAAGACGGAAATATCGTTTGGCAGTTTGAGAAGAACGGAGAGGCCAATCCAGCAGATTGTTCGCCTGAAGATCCAAGAGGGTGTCCTCATAACTGTGGTCT
>JAUWHC010000057.1 GCA_030606095.1 Promethearchaeota archaeon
AGGCATTAATCGAAAGGGCGGGTCTTGTGAGCAAAGTTAATGGTGACCTTCTGAAACATAAGGTTGGCGCAGCAGTAGTTGCCGTAAGGCGAGCGGGAGCTACACATGTTTTTTCTAGCATAAATTATTTTTTTCTAATTAACCAAATGTTTGTCGTAGGTTCAAGTTATTGGAATTTAGGTATTGGATTAAATCCAGGAGAAGTTATGAAAGATGCGGAAGGAATACAAACTTTTAAGAATTTAGGTAAAAACATGGCTTATTTACTCCAAAAACTTAATATCTAATCTCTTTTTTTTCATTTAGGTTTAATAAAAACTTGTAGTTTATACTACAACTTTAGTAAAAAATTATGAAGCAATAAACACCTTAAATTTAATATCTAAAAAAAGTATATTATATTTTAGAAAATAGCTATTTTTTAAATAATATAAGTAAAACATCCATGACAACTGAAAAAGATAAAGAGATTAGAAAATTATCGAGAGATTTTAAGGGTAAAGTAAAACTTATGGAGAAAACGCCTCTTCGAGATTTGGATAAGATGTTTTCTGAATATTATGATGAAGGTATAGAACGGTACATCAGAGAAGAAAAAATAAAGCATCCCAATATGTCTGAAAAAGAGATATTAATAGAGATGTATAAATTTAGTGAAAAATTAAAAGGTAGAAAATATAAAAAATGAAAGATATATTACCTAGAGCATTAGACCAATTAATCTCCGCTCTCGAAGATATTGAGAAGAAATTTGGAATTAAATATTATTTAGTAGGAGGTATTTTAGCTAATATATATTCTATATTTCGAATAACTCAAGATATTGATTTTGTTGTTGATATTAATTCGAAAAATTTAGACATTAAACAATATATCTCTATATTAAGAACTTATAATTTCGTGCCAATGCAAGATTGGGAACAAGCTGAAATTATAGCAAGTGAAACAAAAATACTTCAATATTTCGATCAAAGTGAACGTGTTAAATTTGATAATTATATTCTTGATAAATTTGATAGAAGTAGGTATAAAAGAATTGGACCGATATCTTTAAAAAAAAGAGTAAAAGAGACTTTATTTGGAATTGAATGTTGGGTTGCTTCAAAGGAGGATTTTATTTTAAGTAAACTTGTTTTCGGTGGTTGGCAAGATTTTTCTGATGCGTTAGGTTGTTGGTTAAGGTTTAAAGACTATTTAGACCTTACATACTTAGAAAATATAAGTAGAGATTTAGGAATTTATAAAGAATATAAATTATTAAAATCAGGAATCGAAGATCCAGATGAATATTTCAACATCTTAAAAGGATTATAACTTATTATAGAAATTGACTTTATGAGAGTAATTCCATACTCTTTCCTTAAAAAAGATAAAGAATTTTTCATAAGAAAGATTAAATTAAAGAACTCTTTAACCCACAACTTTCTTAAAAAGTCTTAAGAAGTTTTCACCAGCAAGTTTCTTTATTTCTTGATTGCTATAGCCTCTCGAAATTAATCCCTTGATTAAATTAGGAAATTTCTTATATTGATCGAAATCCTCTACTTTTGTTAAAAAACTTGCCTTATCTTCGGGTCGAAAACCTAACGCGTCCATAAACTCTCCAATCTTAATTGCCAAATTATCAGGAACTGAAAAGCCGTAAAAATCAGTGCCGATCCCAACATAATCAATTCCTACAAGATTCACTATATAATCGAGGTGATCAAGCCAATCATCTATAGTGGTTGTTGCGTTGCTCGTTAAAAATCCTGGAACTGCATACACGCCTATATATCCACCCTTTTCCGCAAGAGCTTTGAGAAAATCGTCGTTTTTCCCTCTTACATGTTCATATAAATTTTTTGCCGATGTGTGAGAAGCAATAATTGGGTCTTTAGAATTCTCTAAAGCATCAAATGATGTTTGAGGACCGCAATGAGAGATATCAACAATTGCCCCAAGTTCATTAATCTTGTGAACGACTTCGATACCAAATTCTGTTAAACCTCTATCTCTTACGGCTGTACATCCAGTTCCAACGGTAATCTTTTTGTTATAGGTTAATTGCATTATTCTGAATCCTTGCATATAATTGAGCTCAACCATGTTAATATCTTTACCGATATGTTGCATGCTTTGAACATTTAAAATTATACCTTTTTTTCCCTCTTTATGCGCTCTTTCAATATCTGCTCCCTTTAAAACTTTAATAAATAAATCTGGTCGATTTTCTATAATATATGTCAGAAAAGAGAAGTTATGAAAAACACCATCAAAGGAATATGGTTTTGAATACATAGGTCCAAGCGTCCAACTTACGCAAGTCACTCCACATTGTTTCCATGCTTCGACATATTTAGAAAACTATTTATCGTTATTAACCACATTTCTCGCAAACATCGTTGCTAAAATAGGGATTACATCCCAGGGATTCATCCCTTGAGCTAACATCTCATCACAAGCCTTAATAAGGTCATCTGACCATAATAGAGGCCCATGACTAAGTGTATCAATAATGATACTTGACTCTAAAATCTCATTTAACCTATTATTTATTTCGTTCATAATGCCACCTTTGTTTTGTGTATTATAAATAATCGGACCTTGAATTTTTATACTTTTAAGTTATGAATATTTTTTGATCCATTCAATAAGTTTTTTATTAAACTCATCTGGTTCTTCATTTTATGAGGTATTTTTCTCTGTTTTTGAAGTTTTATATGCTGTGATGACTATTTTCGCATCTCCCTCAGAGAAATAAAAAACACGTAAAAGTCGCCTTTCTATTATTTTTTGAGCTACAGAATTCCCATATAGATCTTTCTTTAAAAGGTCGGGATTATTAATCGTATCTAGTATCTCATCTTTGGATATATTCCGCTTTTTAATCCTTTGCAAAGCATGCTTAGTGAATTTTATTGACATTCTACAATCATAGGTATTATTTCTTCAACATCTTTTTGAACAAGCTCATTGAGATTAAGATTGCGATCTGTGAAATTTAATATTTCCACGCCTATTAGCCGATCGCCTTTACCATAATCAACTATTATGCCTTTAGCAATTTCATCTGATTCTAGGATTTCTTCATTCGAGAAACGCAGATATAAAGCATTTGCTACTTTATCAAAAGAAAATTCCATATTATTTTAAATAAGTATTTAATTTTATTCTTTTCTATATAGCCCTAAATAACAAACAACTTCTTTAATATAAAATTGCGGAATTAATATACCTCAGATTGTTACAATTAGTCATTTTCATTGCCTTCGCTAAAATTTTCTGCAAATATTCCATTTGAACGCGTACACCATATATTCCAGTACCAACAGCGGCCCTAACGATATCACGACCATTTAATACGACATCCGCACCAAGAGCGAGCATTTTTAGAACATCGTATCCTGTTCGAACGCCTCCATCATACCATTTTTTTAGGGTCTAAAAGTTCGTCCAAATTATCGATCTTTAAACCCATTTCTTTAATTACTGCTTTACAGGTTTTGCCTTCCTTATGCGCCCTTTGGGCGATTTCAGAACATTTATCGTACCCTATAATAGGCGATAAATTAGTAACAATCATTAGCATTTGGTCTAAATTCATATTGATTTGTTCAGTGTTCGCTTTTAAGCCGATTAAGCAATTAATAATAAAAGAATTAATACCCCCTATTAAAATTTCAATTGATTCAAGAACATTTACAATCATTACCGGTTTAGCAACATTTAAATCTAAAATGCTTCCATACATTTCTCCACTCGTGACGACAGAATCGTTTCCGATAACTTGAAGGCATACTTGTATCAAAGCTTCAGATTGAGTAGGATTAATTTTTCCAGGCATAATAGACGAACCAGGTTCGTTTTGTGGCAAAATTAATTCTGAAAGACCAGCTCTAGGACCACTACCCATCCATCGAATATCGTTTGCCATTTTTAAAAGAGATAACGCTAAAAGTCTTAAATTACTGCTAGCTTTAACTATAGTATTATGCGATGATATCCCCTCTGCTTTCACGGGATTAATTTTAAATGAGAGGGAAGATATTTTAGAAAGATGAGAAACGGTAAGCTTCGCAAAATCTTTATGAGTGTTTAATCCAGTTCCTAAAGCGGTACCACCAATAGGAATATAATACAATTCATCCAATACATTTTTTAATCGTTCAATATTAATTTCAATTTGTCTCTTGTAAACATTAAATTCTAAAGATAACGGTATTGGAATGGCGTCTTGTAAATGAGTTCTTCCAACTTTGATGATATCTTCAAATTCATTAATTTTGGCTTCCAAAACTTCTTTCAATCTATTAAGAATAGGAATTAATCTTTGAACCATATGTACCGTTGATATATGCATTGTACTCGGGATTACGTCGTTAGAAGATTGCCCTTTATTCACATGATCGTTTGGATGGATCGGATGTTTTTTACCCATAGGAAAGCCTAATATTTGAGTAGCTCTATTAGCCAATACTTCGTTCATGTTCATGTTTGTTTGAGTACCACTTCCAGTTTGATAGATATCAATTGGGAACTGATCGAGATATTTCTCTTCGTCTAAAATCTCGTTAACAGCTTGTAGGATCGCATCTCCTTTTTCTTTGTCAATCAACCCTAATTCCATATTTGCTAACAAACAAGCTTTTTTAAGCTGTGCTAACGACATTATAAATACTTTAGGGAACATTTTTCCACTAATTTGAAAATTCTGGATCGCTCTTTGAGTATTTACACCCCAATACACGTCGATAGGAACTTCCACTTCCCCTAAAACATCTTTTTCGATGCGATAATTCAAGATTTAAACCAACCATAAAATGTTTATTTATAAGCTTATTAGAAATAGGTAGTAAAAAAAGTTTATATTAATATTTAATTATTTTTTTTCAGCTTTCAAATTAAAAAAAATGAAAACGGCTTAAGAACTTAAAGTGCTTACAATTTCCTTAAAATATTTGAAAATCGTGGAGTAGTGCCCATCATTTGGATAAAATTTTCCTTCACAATTTGGAATTGCCTTACACATAGCACGACCCATAGCAACAGGTACAGCTTCGTCCACTTCTCCATGCCATATATACACTTCAAGTTTTGGAGATATATCTTCAGGGCTAAAACCCCAAGGCTTTGCGTATAATTTCCCTTCGTAAAATGCTCCTTTATTTCCTTGACGAAATGCTTCTGCGCTTTCTTTAATAAAAAGAGGAAGTAATTTAGGATCTTCCATAACTTCCCTATCTGATTCTGGAAACTTTTTAATAGTTTCCCTCATTTTCCTTTCTGCTTTTTCTAAATCTTTCAAACCTCGAGATTGAAAAGATATCATCAATTTAAAAAGCCATGGCATTCTTCGAATAACAAAAGATAATCTGCGAATACTTTTTATTTTTTCTTCTACTTCAAGATCTATTGGTCCTAAACCGCTAATAATACCACAAGTTGTTAAGCGATTAGGGATTTTATACGCACAGGCTGCAGCATATGGTCCGCCCCCTGATATACCTTCAATAGCAAATTTGTCTATTCCTAAAGCGTCAGCTAGCTCAACTACATCATCTGGCCAGTCTAAAATTGTACGGTCTTTTTTGAAATCTGAAAGCCCCATTCCCGGCCTATCGATTCCAATAAGTCTAATATTATTTTGAACAACTCTATCCGCAAAAATAGCAACTTCTAAACGAGAACCTGGAAATCCGTGGAAGTGAAATAATGGTTTTGCTTCTGGATTACCTAAATCTGCGTAACCAAGGTTCCTTCCGTCTTCTAACTTAACCGTTAGATTAACCGCTACCTTTTGTATTTTATCGAGTTTCTTATATGTCATAACTCTTCAAAATTTTCTTAATAAATTTTATATTATTATCATCTTAAAGATTTATAAGACTTAACACCTAACTAAATATAATTTAGAAAAAAAGCACCAAATGAAGGGTTTCTAAATTTAAATCGTATATTCATGTTATAAAAGAAAACTCCTGAATAGAGGGATATAAAATAAGATTACTCGAATATGAGAGCAAAGAAATTTTTAGAAATTTTGATATTCCCTTAGCAAAAAGTGTAGTTATTCTAAGAAGCGACATTATTGAAGATAAAGTAAGAAAATTTAGATTTCCAGCGATAGTCAAATCCCAAATTGCTATAGGGAGTAGAAAAAAAGCAGGGTTGATAAAGATTGCTCAGTCGAAAGACGAAGCTATTTTTTTATGTAAAGAATTCTTTAATAGAACTGTAGCGGGTTTCCAAGTTGAAGCTATTCTAATCGAAGAACTTGTTAAAATTGAGCACGAATATTATTGCTCAATCGCTTTAGATGCTTCAGGTAGACAATTTTTTCTAATTGCTAGCAAAGAAGGAGGAATTGATATCGAAGAAGTTGCTAAAAAACTTCCAGAGACTATAATAAAAAAGAGCTTCTCGCTTCAGGAGGGTATATCTGAAGAATTAGCAGAAAAAGTCGCTCGGGAATTAGGATTTACAAATAATCTTATAAATTCAGTTAAAGAACTTCTTATTAAATTATGGGATATTGTTGTTAAAATGGAAGCTCAGTTGGTCGAAATAAACCCTCTGGTTTTAACACCTTCGGGATTAGTTGCAGTCGATGGGAAAATGATTTTAGACGATGATTCGGCGTTTCGTCAACCAATTGTTCAAAAACTACAAGAAAAAAAGTTGAGTGAATTAGAAAAACTTGCTAAAAACGCTGGTTTTTCGTTTGTTGAGTTAGATGGGGATATTGGTATCCTAGCAAACGGAGCAGGACTCACTATGGCTTTGTTAGATGTATTGTCTGAATTAGAATTGCAGCCGGCTAATTTTTTAGATGTGGGGGGTGGAGCTAGTAAAGAGAGAGTATACACAGCGCTTGAACTAATTTTTAAATTAAAACCAAAAAGCGTTTTAGTTAATATTTTTGGAGGTATCACTCGCTGCGATGTAGTAGCTCAAGCGATAATTCAAGCTTTAATGGATTTTTCAGATGCTCCACCAATAGTCATTCGATTAACCGGTACTAAAGAAAAAGAAGGTATTGCTCTACTAAAAGAAGCAGGTATAGATGCTTTTCAAAATGTTTTGGATGCTGTAAAGAAAGTAAAAGAGGTGTTAGGTGAATAAAATGTATATAAGTAAGGATTCAAAAGTCATTGTTCAAGGCATTACGGGAAAACAAGGAATGTTTCACACTCAATTAATGCGTGAATACGGTACTAAGATTGTTGCCGGGGTGACACCCGGAAAAGGCGGTCAAGAAGTATATGACGTTCCAGTTTTTAACAGAATGGAAGAAGCAATTCAAGAAACGGGAGCAGATACGAGTATAGTGTTTGTTCCAGCAAGATTTACTTTAGAAGCAGCTATGGAAAGTTTAGATTCTGAAATTAAGATGACATGCATTATAACTGAAAATGTGCCTGTATATGATATGATTAAGCTTATAGAGAAAGCTAAGGAAATGGGGTTACATTTAATTGGTCCTAATTGTCCAGGAATGTTAATTCCAGATAAAATCAAATTAGGAATAATGCCAGGTGACTTGTGCCATTTTGGTAATGTGGCAGTCATTTCAAAAAGTGGTACACTTTCTTACGAAATAACCAAAGCGATAGGAAACGAAGGAATTGGAGTTTCTGCATATATAGGAATCGGTGGCGATCCTGTAAGAGGAAAAACGATGGTTGAAGCTGTAGAATATTATGTCAACGATAAAAATTCTAAACTCATCGTTTTAATTGGAGAAATTGGCTCCAATGAAGAAGAGAAAACCGCAGAATATATTAAAAATTATGTTGACAAACCAATTGTAGCTTATATTGCCGGAAAAAGTGCTCCAGAGGGTAAAAGAATGGGACATGCTGGAGCAATTATATCAGGAGATTTCGGAACAGCTCAAGGAAAAATTAAAGCTTTAAAAATTGCTGGGGCTTATATTGCAGATACTCCTTGGGATGTGCCAAAAATTATTAGAGAAATCCTCTAAGTAAAGTATTTAGAGTAATATTGTCATAATGTTTTTTTAAATTAAATGCTTTTTTTCTATAAAGTGCCCAGATGGGCTTAAAAACGCACACCTCATAATTCGAATTAAACAATTCCTTGAAAAAATCGATGTAACCACTTAATAAAGGGGAAAAGAATCCCATATAGTTAATGTGGGAAAAATTTATATAAAAAAACAATCTACACTTATTACTATTATATAACATAATACAATAAAATAATTTAAGAGATAGAGAGAGAATTGGCTCAAAAAAATATTTATGAATATGACGCTAAAAAGCTCATAGCGAGCGAATTACCAAAATATTATCCAGAATACAAATACCATAACAAATTAGTGATTATTGACAGCAAAGCTGACTTAGAGAAAGCAATCTCGGATAATTCTTGGATAAATACAGAAAAAGTTGTAATAAAACCTGACCAACTTTTTGGAAAAAGAGGGAAGGCAAATTTACTCTTGTTAGATGCAAATTGTGATGAAATGAAAGATTTTTGTTATAACAATTTGGATAGAGTTTGCGAGATTGGGAATGTGAGGGGCGCATTGAAACGCTTACTTGTAGAACCTTTTATCCCTCATGAAAAAGAATATTATGTTTCTATCACAACCGAAAGAGAGGGTGATGTGATCCATTTCAGTTTCGAGGGGGGCATTTATGTGGAAGAAAATTGGGATAAGGTTATTCACATACCAATACCTATTGGAACTGATATTAAAACCTTTGATTTAGAGAGTAAATTACCAGATTTAGGAGACTCTAAAGGCGTATTAATGCCTTTTATTAAGGGCCTTTATCAAGTGTTTGTCGATCAGGATTTTACTTTTCTTGAAATCAATCCTTTCGCAATCACTCAAGATAACAAAGTTGTTCCATTAGATGTTAAAGCTAGATTAGATGATACCGCTATATTTCTTCATGCGGATACATGGGGAAACTCTAACAACCCAATTGAATTTCCAGCTGCTTTTGGACAGACTATGTCTGAAAAAGAAGCGTACATACGGGAGTTAGATGAAAGAACAGGGGCTTCTCTCAAATTAAAGGTTTTGAACCCAGTTGGTCGGGTTTGGACTATGGTAGCTGGAGGAGGGGCTTCAGTTATCTATACCGATACGATCGTGGACTTAGGATATGGAAAAGAATTGGGGAATTACGGAGAATATTCTGGGAATCCATCACGAGAATATACTGAAATTTACGCTCAAACCATCATAGATCTCATTACAGAAACGCCTGATCCCGCAGGAAGGTCAAAATATCTCATAATTGGGGGAGGAATTGCTAATTTCACAGATGTAAAGGCTACCTTTACTGGAATCGTTAGTGCCATCAAGAATTCAGTAGAAAAACTGAGAAAGGCCAAGGTTAAAATATATGTACGAAGAGGTGGACCCAACGAAAAGCAAGGACTTGAACTTATGAAGCAAGTTGGAGAGGAGACTGGTATTCCGATTGAAGTATACGATAGATACACTCATATGACTAGGGTTGTTGATTTAATAAAACAAGCAGAAGAAACAGGAGGGGCTTAAAATGGAAGATTATGAACTTTTTAATAGGAATACACAAGCAATAATCTACGGACTTCAAAGGAATCCTATCCAAAGAATGCTTGATTTTGATTTTGTGAGTAAAAGAGAAAAACAATCAGTAGCAGCAATAATTAGACCTACTCAGAATGCTGCAATTAGTTATCACAAGGTTTTTTACGGGAATAAAGAAATAGTTATACCTATTTATAAAACGCTTGATTTAGCCATGAGAAAACACCCTAACGCTGATGTGATGATAAATTTTGCTTCCTTTAGATCCTCGTATGAAACTAGTAAAGAAGCTCTTGAATCTGATACAATCCGTACAGTCGTAATCATAGCTGAAGGCATTCCTGAAAGACAGAGTCGAGAATTAATAAAGATCGCAGAAGAGAAGAAGAAGAATATTATTGGTCCAGCTACCGTAGGAGGAATTGTAGCGGGGGCTTTTAAAATTGGAAATACAGCAGGAACTTTAGAAAATATTAAACTTTCCAAACTATATCGACCAGGTTCAGTTGGCTTCGTTTCAAAGTCAGGTGGTTTAAGCAACGAAATGAATTTTATGATAAGTCAAACAACCGATGGGGTATTTGAAGGCATTGCTATCGGTGGCGATAGATATCCTGGTTCAAGATTGATTGATCATCTTATGCGATACGAAGCAAACCCTAAAATTAAAATGCTAGTAACTTTAGGTGAGATAGGTGGAACTGA
>JAUWHC010000405.1 GCA_030606095.1 Promethearchaeota archaeon
TAAAGATTGTTAATATTAGTTTATATCTCGATCTTAATTTAATTCTGTCGTCAATAAAACCAATTAACCCTGATAAAACCACAGTTAAAACAAATATCAAGATTTCGTTAAAGAAACTTGGAAAGAAGATAATTAGAAACACTGATGCAAATGAAATTCCTATGACGATGCTAATTCCACCAGATTCCGCAACTTCTGTTTTTAAGTTTTTATGTATATCGATTCCGATGTGTCCCTTCCTTTTCATTATTTTTATGATATAGGGGATTATTGCCATTGTAATTGTAAATCCTACAGTAAAAACTATTATCAAATAAATAACTTCCAAGACGCCCCAATTTAAATCAGTTATCCGAATCATTATTGATCAATTTATTTTTTTAAGTAGTTTATTTGTACAATAATAAAAATTTAATTTTGTTCTAATAAAATATTTTATTTTTTCGATAAAAAGTAAATAAATAATAGCCCGGCACGGAATTTCGACATTCGAACTTACTCGATAGTTTTCGAACCGTGGTCACGGGGTTCAAGGCCCCAGATGCTTGTCCACTACACCACCGGGCTATGTATTTTATTACTTATATGTTGAAAGGTTTTAAATTTTGTTTAAAAAATGCATTATCTAATAAATCTTTATTGGTTTTTAGAAATTGAATCTCTGCTTTTTCGTCTCTATATTCATCAGGGAGCATTTGAGGTATTGTTTCGATGATTGGGTACCATCGCATACATTCTGAACAGAACAGTATTCCCGTTTCAATTTCAGTTTCAACTTTAATTTTATTTAAAAAAAATAATTCTGGTAGAATTTCTTCGATTTGTTCAAATCCTGAGCTATTAGAAAAATTGGTTATTTTATCTTTTATATCGTGTTTGATAGTGTTAAAACATTGTTTACTTAATTTTAATGGCGATTTATCGTATATATAGTTGACTTCCTTAATGCTCGAAATTATTAAATTTAGATAAGTATCGAACAAGCTTTTTTCGATAACTATATCATCCTGAATATAAATTTTTCCTTTTTCCTCGTGAATCTCTATAATATTTTCCTTCTTAATAAGAGCAATGTCTCTTTTCTCAAAAAAATTTAAGATTTTCTTAAATTCTTCTTCATTAGTTTCATATGAAAAGATATACAAATCTAAGGGAAAATGTTTGTCAATTGGACAAGCTAAAATGTCAAGCAACCACGGTTTCATTGAGTCACCAAATTAAATGTTATTTATAATAAGTAGCTTCTTAGTTGTTGAATGTATTTATCTATTGTTCTATCTAGTTTCTTTCTTCTGTTAAAAAAATCATCTGATAATTTCTGATATGCGGCTTTAGAAGGTAATCTTCCTCTTTTATATCGAGTCTCCAGAAGGGTTAAACTATCATTTACGCTAAATCTCTCGGCATCTAAAACATCAAGTTTTTTTACAATATTATTAAAGGCTTCGTTTGTCTCCATTAGAACTTTTTTAAATGGCGTGATTTCGTTTTTAATTTGGTCGATTTTTGTTGTATTTTTACCTAATAAATTCTTATATGTTTTCTTAGCTAGCTTTTTACGTTTTGCTTCATCTTCAGCTTTTCTGATTTCTAATATTAACGCATTTTTTTCTTCATACAAAGAGCAAAATTCTCTAATTTCATTAGTGGGTATGAATTCCTTTTTAAACACAGACATTTGTTCTTCTCTTTCTTGAGTTTTAATAATTAGAACAAATACAGATGATAAAAATGCAATAATTAGCATGAAAACGAGAGGTCGTAGAATTAAATCAAAAATATCTACAGTAAATGTAAAAAGTATTGTTTTTCTTTCTAAAGGACTCACATTTTCAGAATTATAAACCAAAACTCTGGTACCAGCAGTTTTAAACATTGCTTCAGGTAAAGACGACGCGTAATCTATATTACTACATCCCTCAATAATAACACTTGTAGCTTGTTGGTGTATTAAAAAATGATAGCTCGTAGTAAAAATATTAATTAGAATAGATTGTTGTAGCCAATTGTATGAAACAAAATTCTCATAAGGCAAATTATATTCTATAAAAAACTTAAATTTAGAATATGCCGCCAAAGAAACGCGGTTTTTATATAAATCAATAGATAATACCTTTTTTGAGGGATCTTCGATGGAATCGGTTATTGTTACTCCCAATAATTCACCAAGGTCATCATAAATATATACATTCTTAGTATCTACGGGAAGGTTTATAGAAAGTGATGAAACTGCAATAATTCCAACATTTTCAATTTTGATTTCTTCCTTGATTTTAACCACACCCCAAGGGGATATAAATATTTCTCGATTTAATTCTTCAATTTCTAACTTTGTCGATAGTTTATCTTCAAAAGTGATTGTAGTTTCATAATGTTCGCCTAAATTTTCTAAAAATGGATCTAAGAAGCTCAGAGTAGAACTTTGCGCTATATCATATAGCACATTTCTAGTACCTACTGGTGCCCCCATTCCTTCAATTGGTTTTTGAAAATTCAATGTTGTCCCCTCTGGCAAAAGATAATTTGATTTTAAGTCTCCTTCGCTCTTATAAGGTAGTATTGGAAATACTAATCCTGTGAAATTGATTAGTTGAGCTATTCCTTCACCAATAATTGCAAATTTATAGGTTATCAAATTTTGGTATGTGTGAAACACATTTATGGTAACTTCTTGCGATGGTAAAAGAGGCGAATCAAAATATATTGTTATCATTTCATAACTACGCATAACCTCGTGTGACCTTTCTGTTAATAAAGTGTTATGTGTTTGACCGGTAGCACCAAAATAAATTAAATTATTTGAATCCTTTAGCGAGATTCCAAATAGTATTGAATTAATAGGATTGTCATTTTGATTTAATATTGTAATTCGATCATTTATATTTACTAAACCATATGAACTAATATTAGTA
>JAUWHC010000346.1 GCA_030606095.1 Promethearchaeota archaeon
TGGACTAAGTTATACAACTTATAGTTATAAAAATCTTCGCAAGAATAAAGAAATCATTTCCAAAAATGCTGAAATAGAATTTAATGTGGATATTTCGAACGACGGACATATAGCAGGGGAAGAAATCGCACAATTATATATTAGTTATAATAACTCTTCAGTTGATCGCCCAATTAAAGAATTAAAAGGATTTGGGAAGGTATATTTGAACCCTGGAGAAACCAAAACGTTAACCTTAAACCTTAATGCAGAAGACCTATCGTATTACGATTCTAATAAGAAAAAATGGGTGATTGAACCAATTGAATACATTGCGAATGTTGGACCCTCTTCTAAAGAGGAGAACTTTATATCAACATCGTTTAAAATAACATAAATTGATGGAACATCTAGAAAGGAAAAACATCGTCATTAAAGTGATTTTCTACGATGCCCAAATTTTCAGAGTGTTTGGAAATGATTTCCCTTTATTAAATTTTCTTAGAATTCTTTTGAAACCATTCTTTAAGTTTGTCAAATTTTTTTAATCCTTGTGCAACATTCATAGTCATACGATAAATTTCGCCTTTAGGTGGAAAAAATTCATATCCTTTTTTATCTAAGAAGATATATGCTAATAAAGAACCTATTCTTTTATTTCCGTCAGAGAAATAATGATTCTCTACAATTTCCTTATATAAAATAGCAACTTGATCCCAAATAGTCGGAACGTTTTGGAAAGGAATGCCCCATCTTACTTTATCAAGTGTGGATATCACTCCTTGGCGATTCATTAAATGTCCTTTCTTAATCTGATCTTCGAATAAAACTTCAATATATTCAACTGAAGGAATCCAAACCACTAATCTTCACCAAGTTTTCTCCATTCTTCACCATATTTTTCCATGAATGTCTTTACAATTTCTCGATCTCTTTCTAATTCTTCTATAGCTCCCTTTTTTTCACTTTCTAAAGATTCCTTAAAATAATTCTGAATTAAATAGCGAATAACTTCAGCATCATTTTGTATCCCTAAAGAGGATTTAATTATATTGAAACGTGTTGAAAGATTGCCTTTTAGCTCTGTATGTACCACTTTTGGTTTTTCTTTCTCCATTAAAACCACCTAAAAATTCAAAAATAATTTTATATTTACAATATATTACAATTTATTATAAATTAAAGGTTTTTGTAATAAATTATTTGTAAAATTTTGTTTTCGAATTTTAAAAAGCAAAATATTGATTCTTTAATATTATTATTAAAAATTTAAACTCATCTACCTTTTTAATAATTAATAATACGATTTTTAATTAAATAGAAACAATATAAAAGAGAATTAAGATTAGGATTAGTTTCTTCGTTTAATTTTTTTTTTTCAATAAAAAAAATGGAGTTTAGCTTAATTTAGATACGATTTTTTATAACCAAACTTGATACAAGGAGGATTGTTGGTAACTGACAATGCGATAAATCACTATGAGACATTAAAGCTTATGATAAATAAAGCATTGTCTGACAAATGTGTAGACGCTATGATTGTAGCAATTGGAAAAGGAGAATTATTATATAAGAAAAATTAAATTAAACACAAAATATTTTAGGAATTATTTACTAAGTCCTTTGGCTCTCTCCTCACATAGATGTTTTTTTATAATTCATCAAATGACTTGATAACTTAGTTTACTGAATTTTCTAAATGAGTTGAAATAGTAAAGTAAAAATCACTCCCTTTCCCTTCTTCACTCTCAACAGAAATGTTTCCTCCTAGTAGATTCACCAATTTTTTTGTAAGATAGAGACCCAAACCTGTTCCCGTGGTTTTAATAGATTTAGGTTGATCAACTTGTTGAAATGGAGTGAATAAATATTGGATGTTATCTTTACTGATTCCTATTCCGTTGTCAATAATATGAATATTCAGCTTCTTATTATACAATTTCGTTTTAATTAGTATTTTCCCTCCTTCATTCGTAAATTTGATAGCATTTCCTATAAGATTGAATAATATTTGTCTTAGACGATCTTCGTCAGAAGATAAATTTATATCCAAATCAATTTCATATTCTAATTCGAGATTTTTTTCAGAAAGATTCGGTTTTAAGGATTTAATAAGATTCAATAAAACTTTGTTAAAACTAAAATGATTTATACTAATTTCAAACTTCCCAGCCTCGATTTTAGATAGATCCAGAATTCCATTTATTAAATTCAATAAATAATAACTTTCCTCATAAATTGTGCTAATATATTGATTTTGCGTATCACTTAAATTTTCCGAATGATCAAGTAATAGTAATTCAGAAAATCCTATAATTGAGTTTAAAGGAGTTCGCAATTCGTGACTCATAGAAGCGAGAAATAGCGATTTTGAGCGATCAGCTTCAAGGACCTTACTGCTGATTTGTTCTAATTCGAGAGTTCGCTTTTTTACTAGCTCTTCAAGATAACTATCTAATGAACTGTCTGTATGAGTTGCTGAATGAATACCTAAAGGAAAGAATTCCTCAATTAGATCTATTGCTTTATTATAATAATTAGAATTTGTCATACCTGTTTTAAGGAGCATGTTATATTTCTCTTCGAATGATTTAGTAAATTTTACTAGTGATTCACGTAAAGCTGGTGTCGATTTTTCTGAAAGCAAGACTGCAGTAATGTATTCACCGTTTCGAAACAACAAAATATCGTTTTCTAATTTTATTTCTTCAACTTTTAAAGACTTCCCTAACCTCTGACTAAACTGTTGCAAGAGAGACAACCAATTTGCTAATAAATGCTGCTCATCTTTTAGCTTACTGCTTTTAATGTCCCATGATAAATTAAATAATGGGATTCCTGAGTCATTTGTGATTACAGTTATTCTATGACCCGTAAATGACAAGACATGAAGTAGTTTGGGTTCCCGTGCAATGAAAAAAGTGACGATGCTTATCGAGCCAATAGCAACAATGTATCCCACGGGGAATATTAGATATAAACCTAGTGAGAAAATAACTAAAATGCAACAATAGAAAATTACATTTGTAATAAAAAGATAATACGCCTTTCTCTTTAATTCAACAGGTGCTCTCTGCCATGTTCGAAAAAACCAGAAAACAAGTTGGAACCCCAAGAGAAATAATGCTAAAATGTTTATAGTTTGTAAGAAACCAGACACTCCTAAAGTAGGATATCCTAAAGTAGGATGAATGTAAAACTTTACATTTTCTGGAATTAAAGCTAGAACAACTGTACAACCAATAATAAAGCTGGCTCCTATTATTTTATAGTAACTAAATCTTTCTTTTGAAACTATGTCGACATTAAATATTAAAGAAAATAATCCAAGTGAATACATAATTGCACTCATGCGTTTTAACTCAAAACTTAAGAAGAGGTATGCCGTAGTTTCAAAAAAGTGAAATGCTGTAAAAATTGAAAAAGTCAAAAAAAAAGATAGAAAAGTCTTGTTTCTTTTAGAATAAGCAAGCCTGAAAAAAATAATACTGAAAGTTAAAAAGAAAATCAAACCTAACAAGGCAATGAAAACTTCAATATTCCAGTTTAATGTCATAAAAATAC
>JAUWHC010000291.1 GCA_030606095.1 Promethearchaeota archaeon
TAATGGATTTAGAGGGCTTGATTTTGGGGAATAATTCGGGAACGCGTTGAAATCGGAACACGCTCTCTTCGTTATCAATTAAGGTTTGAACGGCACTCTTCAACCGAGGATGGGAAGAATCGGTGATCATGCGTGACAAAATGGAGAGCGGCGACCTCTTATCCGGAGGTAAGCGAAATTGATAATAAAATCTTACAAGAAGTTGCCTGTAAGAGCGTAGCCATGGGAACTCTTTTAAATATTTTCGAAGCTTCTTGCGGTGATATAATTCCATGTTAATTGGATTCATTAAAATGAGATATGTGACTTTATTGAAATGAGATTTTGAGTCTTCTAATTCCTTGCGTAATTCTCTAATTGCCGCCCTGAACGCTTTATAGATTTTTGGAACGATGTATTCAATTCCTTTTATACTGTATTTGAAATTCTTTTTGCTAAAGATATCATCGTATTTAGACAAGAACACATGCTTGCCATTCCACTTAGAAAAAGGAGAAGAAGAGAAAAAGGATTGCAATTTCCGTTCTATTTGTCTTGGGTCACTACGAGATAGGCACCCTCTCAATTGAGCGTAAATCCTCCACGCCAATTTCACGTCGTAGAACTTAAATGGAGATATATCAACCGTTTGTTCGCCTTTTTCTAACGAGAGCGTGCATCTGCTTAAAGTTTTCCACTCTTCTATGTGGTCAAGGAGGTGCTCCTTTTTTATTTTTGTAAATTCTTTCCTAAGCCCTCTCGTGAGCAATTGAATTGCGTGAAACACGCATTTCTGAACGATCATGTTAGGAAATACCGCGTTCACGCCCGATTCAAGTCGAGTAGAAAAGTCGATGGTCATGAAGTTCACGGGACTAGGAAGCCATTTCTTCAGCTCTTCTAATAAAAAAGTGGTCTCTTCTTCGCTCTCTCCCGAAACTAAAGCGCCAGCAATAGGTTTATTCTCTAAAGAGTCCGTAGCAATTAATAATCCCTGTTTTAACGTACCAAATTTAGGTCGTTTTTTTTTACTTTCACGGATTTGAATGTTCCATCCAAGGAGAGAAAACCTGAAAAATCTTCGGGTGGGGCTTCTTCGCTCAAATCGGTGGGAAGGTACTCTTTTTTCCCGTGCTCGTTTATCCACCTCTGAACAGTGGTCTCTGATACTTTTACTAAATGGAGCTCGTTAAGGTCTTGCGTTACTCTGCGAATAGAGTCACCTTTTTCCAATATTCTAACCACCGCATATTTAATCACGCCCGGCATATATCTTGCGTTGATAGGAACGAGCGGATGCTCTATTGTAAAGACCTCTCCGCATTCGTTACATTTAAAGTATACCCGTTCGTAATGGATCCGACGGCAAATGAGGGGCGTGCCTAAATCTTGGACTTCTCTGAGATGATACGTTAATCTCTTTATATTGCTCAATTTACAAGAAGAACAGATTTCTGGAAAGAAATCCGCGTCGGAATGCTCGCGAATCTCTAATTCAATCTCGTTTTCTTTTTTTTCTTTCATGTAATTAATTTGTTTTTTACGAATTTAAAGTTTGAGGTGAAAACTAATAGTAGAACAGATAGACTGAAGAAAAGAACGCATAAAGGGATGGGAAGAGGCAATAAATGGTGAGAATCTGTGGGAATACCAAAGAGAGATGGAATAATCACAAATTCTGTCGATTTAGATGAAATAGATTTAATATCGAGCTAACATTTTAGAATCATACTCTCTAACATTAGCAAAAAAAAAGGAATAAAATATGTTTTTTTAATTATTCTCGAAGTTCTCTTCTTAAAATTTTACCTATAAGAGTTTTCGGTAGTTCTTCGATAAATTCTATTTGCCGAGGATATTTATATGGACTAATATTATCTTTACACCATTCTAACATATCTTCTTCTGTTATCTTATCTTTAAACTCTTCTTTTATGGATATATAAGCCTTAATTGTTTGTCCAACTCCATCAGGGTGTGGAACTCCTATTACACCGACTTCATTTACTGCATCATGCTGATAAATCAATTTTTCAACTTCCGCTGGGAAAACGCCATGCCCTTTATATTTAATCATATCTCTTTTCCTATCCTTCAAATGCAAATATCCTTCCTTGTCTATGCACGCAATATCAGCAGTATAATACCAGATCCTACCTTGGGAATCCTTTCTTAACGCGTATTTAGTATCTTCCGGTTTATTCAAATAACCTTTCATAACTTGAGGCCCATTAACACATAATTCTCCTATAAATTTTCCTGCTTCTTCCTCTCCACAATTTTCGCAAGACTCGTTAGGACAGATAGGTAATATCTTCGTTCCTTCTTCAAGATCGACTATTTTTAAAGTTGTATCTGATACAGGCATACCCGCAGAATTTGGTTTATATCTATGAAAAGGAGTACCTGTTACTATTGGTGCCGTTTCGCTTGCTCCGTATCCTTCAATTATTAATGCACCAGTTATATCCTCAAACTTTCTTTTAACTTCAGGTGGTAAAGCAGAGCCTCCACTTAAACATGCTGCTAGATTAGGTAATTTATTCCTGTATTTTTCAGAATCAGGATCTTGGTTTATCTGATTATAAAGTGTGGGTACTGCTGGAATATAAACAGCCTTTTCCTTCATTAATATTTTCAATACATCCGATCTTTTTTCTGGAGGTGCAGGGAAGAGAATAAGTTTGTAACCTGATGAGACTCCTAAACTCATTCCTGTTGATATACCAAATACGTGGCCAAACGGAACTAAACAACCAACTCCTCCTTTTCCGCGAAATTCTCTCGTTTCAGGTACTTGATTATACATCCAAGCCGCCCCTTGTTCTGCGTTTACGGCCATATTATAATGCGATAATTGAACTCCTTTTGGCATCCCTGTAGTTCCACCGGTATAAATTAGAGTTGCTGTATCTTCTTTAGGATTTATTTTCACATCCGGTAATTTAATTGAAAGCCCATCTTGTAAAATTTCTTGAAATTTGTGAAATTTTATATCCCCTACTTGAGTCGGCCACAATTTCTTTTTCATTTGAGGTACTTTTCCTAGCGCAGAACCTAATACTGCCTTTATTTTTGGAAGATATTCCGTCAAACCCGTTAGAATTACGTTTTTTAGAGATGGCATTTTACTTAAATCTTTACCGTGCAAATATCCTTGGTAAATAGCGTCTAAAATAATCAAAATAGTACTATTTGAATCGTTAATTTGATAAACAATTTCTACGAATTTATTTAACGGTATTATTGGATTGACAATCGCACCAAGTCGAACTGTTGCATAAAAAGCTATAATAAATTGAGGTATATTTGGCACATCAATTGCAATTACATCACCTTTTTTTATACCAATCTTTGAAAGTCCAGTAGCAAATTGATCTACCATAGTATTTAATTCCTTATAAGTAGTCCTCCACCCTTGAAAATAAATGGCTTGGGAATTAGGAAATTCTTCTGCTGTATTTTTTAAAACATCACCTAAAGATATTTCTCGATAGTCAATATGGCGTGGTACGCCTTCAGGCCAAAAATCTAACCATGGTTGATTTATTTCATCACTCATTATTATGATCAACTGAGGATCTTTATTTTGAATTATTATTAATAATAATTATTTTATTTAATATATAAAACTTTAAATGAATTTGATTTTTTTAAAGATTGAAAATCAAAATTGTCGTTCTTCTCTTTCTAAAGTGTTTAAATTGTTTTCTTAATATTCGATATTTCGTATTGATGATATAGATGGAAAAATTCATATTATTCCTAAAGATGCTGAAAAGCTTAGAGATGTCTTACCTCAGATGCTACTTGAGAATAATGCTAAGTTATATAGTTTTTATCAACCAGAATTATCGCTACAAGATGTTTTTATGGAAATTATGACAAAAACGAGGGGGAATAAAAAATGAAAAATAATAAAGGAAACACAGCAGAAAAGATAAAATCTAGTTTTAAGAAATTGAACTTAAAGATAATACAACGCGCGAAGATTTGGCTTTCTAAGAATATTTTCAAGAGAACAGCAATACACTTGAGAATAACTTATTTTATCTGATAACCGAATGAATTAGTAATAGTTTACTTTATACTTTTACTCTACGGAAAGATTTTAATCGTAAGTTTATTTAAAAAAATAAAAAAAGGAATTTTAAAAATAATATTATTCTCTTAATTCTCGTCTGAGAATCTTACCAACAACAGATTTTGGCAAATCTTCGATGATTTCTATTATTCGTGGATATTTATAAGCAGAAATATTCTCTTTTG
>JAUWHC010000180.1 GCA_030606095.1 Promethearchaeota archaeon
AAAAAAAAAGAGAAAAAATATGGTTTTTCATTAAGAGTAACTTATGGAACTGCGTCTCCACCATGTGGCATGTGTTTTTCACCTCAATAATTATTTTAAGAACACTTATAACAATAGTAACTTCTCACGCAAGAAGAATTCATAATGGAATTATAAAAAGATCGCTATTTTTTATTAAGAGATTTTTGAGAATTTAGTTTATTCTACCTTTTACTCTAAATAACATATAAGTTCTAAAGCTAACCCAGAGAATTTTAATTAAATGGATGAAAGGATTCCTAATTAACCTTGATTTACCATATCTTCTTTTCGAACATTGGATAGGAATTTGTTTGATTTTGTACCCCTGTAGACTCGCTATTATAAACATTTCTTGAGCGTAATTGTACTTACCTACAATTTCTTTCACAAGAACAGTAGCTAACGATCCATTAAACGCCCTAAAAGATGATTGTGTGTCGTAAACGGCTGCCAGTCTTAATAATATCTTGGACAAAAAGCTCGAAATAAATTTGTTTCCTAATTTTCTTATTGACGAAGATTCGTATCTTTCGCCAGCTAAAAATCGGTTTCCTTGCACTAAATCGGCCTCGTCTCGCAATATTGGAGAAATCAACTTATTTATGTGTTTAGGGTTATATTGACCGTCGCCATCTAACACCACCACAATATCTGCGTCTTCTTTTAACGCTTCTACTAATCCAATTTTAAAGGAATAACCCAAACCTAAGTTCTTTTTATTCGATATTACTATTGCACCTGCTTTTTTAGCGGTAGCTGAAGTGCTATCTGTACTGCCATCGTTAATAACAATAACTTTCTGGTTAAAGTTTGGGAACAAGGGTATTTCCTTAATCAAATTAAAAATGCTTTTTTCTTCGTTATAAGCGGGGACGAAAATAATTAAATTTTTCTTCGTCATCTTAAAAAAGATTATAGATAAAGGAATTATTTAAAAAAGAACAAGGATAAATTTAAATCCTCGTAATCTTCTTTAAGTTCAGGACTTTCTTTAATGTCTTTTTCTTTTTTGCTTTCAATAATTTCAAAGTTTTTTATTCTAATTGTGTTAATAATGTCAGCTTTTACATTTTTAATCTCGTCTATCGTATTTTTATCAGTGAAAATAATAATTCTTTCTACTTCTTGATTTAACGGTATTTTAAGCTTAGATTTGCAATTTCTAAGAATTTTGATAATTTCAATTGCTAATTTTCCGCGATTCGCTAACTCCTCAGAAACATTATCATACGGCCGCGGCCATGCTTCTAAATGGATCGATTTCAACTCTTTATAATTTTGATAGAGAATTGAGTAAATTTCTTCTGTAATAAAAGGCATTGTAAAGGCGAATGTGGTTAAAATTTTGTAAAATAAACTCAGTGCATTTTTTAATGCGTTTTGTGCAATATTCTTATCTTCAGAATAGAATTTATGCTTTATTGCTTCTATGTAATTATCGCACAGTTCGTTCCAGAAAAAAACTCGTAATACAATAAAAGCTTCGTGCCAATTATATCCGTCGAAATGTTTTGTAGCTTCTTTTAAAGCTTTATTAAATTCAAAAAAATAATAACTTTCAATTTCAGATAATTCGCTATCTTTGATCTGTAAATTTGGAACCTCGATGTTTTTTAAATTAAGGAACAAAAATCTGTATGCGTTCCACATCTTAGTGATAAATCGCGATGTTCCAATTAGTTGCTCGAAATTTCTGCGATATTTTTTGTTAAATTTGTCTTCTGGGAGTTTTTTTCTTTCTTTTTCGATGTTTTCGTTTGAAATTGGCTGTTTTGTATGAATGTTTATCCAAGTAAATTCAAAAGGATAATCATCTCCTAGTGATCCCATTGCTGCCCATTGTCTAATCGCGTCGGCCCCAAATTTGGGCATAACTTCATCTGGTGAAATAGAATTTCCAAGGCTTTTTGACATATGTCTTCCATCTGGACCTGAAACCATACCATTAATCATTACTTCGTAAAAGGGGGCTTTTCCTGTTAATATCTTGCACCGAAAAAGCGTATAAAACAACCATGTCCGTATTATTTCGTAACCCTGAGGTCGATGAACTTTAGCTTCTAAATATGCTTTTTTAAAGAAATCATCATCGTCTAACCATTTGGACATGGCAAGGGGAGATATGCTAGAATCAATCCAGCAATCGCAGACATCTTTTTCGCCAATGATATCATTGCTACCACATTTAGGGCATTTTTCAAATGGTGGAGGAAATTTAATTGGATCTATTGGTAAATCTTCTTTTTTTGGAGGAAAAATCTCGTTGCATTCACCACAATACCAAAAAGGAATCGGAGTTCCGAAGACGCGTTGTCGAGAAATTACCCAATTCCAATCTAAGCCGTTTACCCAATCTAATAATCGTAGCTTATGTTTTTTAGGATACCAGTTCATTAAATCAGCAGATTCTATAATTTCTTGAGTAAAATCCTTAACATTAATAAACCACTGATAAACTGGTAGATATTCTATTGGACTTCGACAAGACGAGCGTTCTGAATGGATTATTATGCTGTGTTCATAGTCATCAATTTTTTCTATTAATCCTAGCTCTTCAAGATCTTTTACTATTTGTTTTCGAGCTTCCATAATTGAAAGTCCCTTGTATTTAGAATTTTCGTTCATACGACCTTTTTCAGTAAATATTTGAATTTCGTTAAGGTCATATTCTAATTTCCATTTAATGTCCATTTCATCTCCGTAAGTACAAACATAAACCACTCCTGTTCCAAAATTCATATCAACATTTTCGTTCAAATAAATACGAACATCTCGGTTAGCAATAGGAAGTCGTACTTCTGCTGCAGAAAGATCGTAGTATCTATCATCGTTTGGATTAATAAGAACGGCAACACAAGCCTCCATATATTCTGGTCGTGTTGTAGCTATGGTAACATACTCGTTTTCTCTTCCCACTAAGGATAATTTTATATACCATAACTTTCCTTTTTCTTCCTTATATCCCACTTCTGCTTTCGCTACTGAAGTCTCACAGTTAACGCAGAAATGCGTCGGAAATTTCTCTCTGTAAAGTAATCCCTTTTCATAAAAATTTAAA
This sequence comes from Promethearchaeota archaeon, assembly GCA_030606095.1. Taxonomy (GTDB): domain Archaea; phylum Asgardarchaeota; class Lokiarchaeia; order Sigyniarchaeales; family SOKP01; genus SOKP01. The sequence goes on from JAUWHC010000180.1 coordinate 3,080, forward strand.
AGTGAAATTTGGACTTTTCGTTTATATTCCTCGTCCATAGTGCGATAAGTATATCTCCAATCTGTGGAATATCCTAATTCATCCAACTGTTTAGTCATATTTTTTATATTGTTATCGACCCATTCAACGCATTTTTTTAAGAATTCCTCTCGGTCATCCTTAGAAATACCATAATTTTTTGCCACCGCTAATTCTACTGGAAGGCCATGACAATCAAAACCTTGAGGGAAATAAACATTTTCTCCCTTCATTTTATGATATCGTGCTACAAAATCGATCCACGAATGATTCAAAATATGTCCCATATGTAATGAACCACTTACGAAAGGAGGAGGGGTGTCAATAGAAAAAAGAGTGCCTTTTTGATTGATGTCAAAATCGTAAATCTTTTCTTCGCGCCAATATTGTATCCACTTTTTTTGAATATCGTTGAATTTAAATCTTTTTGGGTACTCAGTCTCTTGCGCCATTTACATACCTTTTTAGATATTTGTTTAATGTAATAGTGGACCTGACGGGAATTGAACCCGTGCCCTCTTACATGCGAAGCAAGCGATCTGCGACTGATCTACAGGCCCATTTTTGTTTTTATATATTTAGATACAATAAAAAAACAATAATAACTAAAAATTTTTTTGATTTTTCTTCAAAAAATTATATGAATTACATTTGAATGTAATTAATACTCCGTTCGACCAATAATCTCGTCTTGTGCGGATTTAGATAATTCTGTAAACAATACGGCATAACCAGCGATCCGTACAACTAAGCCTTGATATTCCTTTGGATTTATTTGAGCATCACATAGTGTTTCTTTTCCAACCACGTTAAATTGGACTTGATAGCCTCCATTTTCTTCAAAATAGGTTCTAATAAGTGGAAGGAATAATTCTATTCTTAGTGTGTTTGGATGAAAAGCTAATATTACTGAGTTTCCATTCGTTATTAACTCATTATCCAGCTTCATTATCGAATTAAGTATCGCTGTTGGGCCGTTTTTATCCCTTCCGTTTGTTGGACCAACTCCGTTCGAGAGCGGTTCTCTTGATTTTCTTCCGTCAGCGGAGGCTGCTGTAAAAACTCCAAGTGCTAAGTGAAAAGCTGTAGAGTAAATTCCAGGATGATATTTTCCCCCTCTATAATTTTTATGCTTTAAAATTTCCTTACAGAACAAATCAGCTACGTCGCGCGCTATAAAATCGACATAATCGTTATCGTTTCCAAACTTGGGGACTTTATTAATAAAGATTTGTCTTATTTCTTCTCCCTTTTTCCCATTATAAGTACCTCGATAATTCTTTGATAATATCTTGATTAACTCTTCTAAAGAGAATAATTTTTCCTCGTAGACCATTTTTTTAATTACAGCAAGAGAATCGGCAACCGTAGATAAACCAATCAGTTGAGTCGTAGTAAAATCATATTTAGCGCCCCCACTTGTGATATCACACCCCCGTTCAATGCAATCGTCTATAGTTGCGGATAAAAAGGGTTGTGGATTGAGTTCAGCAATAGCTTTTTCAAGAAAAGACATCGTTTCTACCAAATTTTTAACAAAAAAGCTAAGTTGGTTCGAAAACTCGTCCCATAAATCTTGGTATGAAGAGATTTTTTTTGTGTTTTCAATACCATATGTCCTTCTTGTAAACATATCTGTGCCATTGTTCAAGGTTAATTCTAAGCACTTAACAATATTAAATTGAGTTGCGTTTGTACATCCAAACGCTTTGTAAGTATGAGTTGGTTCTACACACCCTATTGGCGCGTATCCACGCGCATCTTCGAGAGTATAACCAAGGTTGTTAAGGCCCGGAATCATAACAACGTCGTTGAACAACGCAATACTCGCTCCAGATTTAATTGCTTCTCCTGTTTTTATAAGTAAATCATCTGGAGTTTTATTATGAATGCGAACGGAAAAAGTAGGTTGAATTGTTTTTAGCTTTTTATAAGAATCTAAGAATAGATACGACAATTGATTAGTAGCGTCGTTTCCACCTTCATCAACGCCTCCTATCGTCATATTTGCCGTGAGTGGCGGTCCTTCTGCAGCTATAATTCCTTTATGGAGGACATAATTCCATAGAGTTGAAAGCTTCAAGTAAAAACATTCAATTAAGAATTGTACTTCTTCATCAGTTATAGTCCCTTTTTTTTTATCCTCAAGATAAAAAGGATAGAGGACTTGATCAATGCGTCCTATACTAATAGCAAAACCTCCATCTTCGAGACCAGCAATAATGTGAGTGAAATACAATAATTGAAAGGCTTCTTTAAATGAGGATGGTGGGTTACCGGAGATATTAGAACAAATTTCAGCAATTTCATAAAGTTCTTTTTTTCTATTACTATTGCCTTCTTTTTCTGCTAATTCAGTTGCCAATATTGAGAATCTTTGAATAAACTCTTTAGAACCATCTAAAACAATAATAACTGACTCCAAAAAGTCCATTTTCTTTTGATCTTTTGAAAATTCTATCATCTTCTCTCTTGCTTTTTGAATTAAGCCGTTAAATCCTGCTTTTAAGACGTTTTGATGTCCTGGGAAGAAATGCCCCGTCCCGTTAGTTATGTTTGTATCCACGACATAGAGTAAATTTAACATGAGGTCGGTTAATTCGGGACTTAAATAAGAGTCAAATCTAGATTTGGTAGTCTCTTCTTCGTTTTTCCAATATGGAATAATTTCTTCGAGTATGATTTGTTTATCCTCATCTGAAAGTAATAGCCGTTGAGTTTCTCGATTGTTATAGAGGTTAATATCTTGTTCAATTGTATCAACGCGTACTTCAGGATATAAGGGCGTTCCAACATATTTAGTGCATCGATTTCCAACAATAAATTCGTCGTCCCATATTTTTATTGTCATATTTGTAAAAAGATGGCGCATAGCTTTCGCAAATCTTATGTTTGGAGCCTCGCCCTTTGTACTTTTATAAGATTCCGTGAAAAGTTTAGCTCTTTCTATGCAGAGTTCGTGTGGCTGTAAAACTACTCTATTTTTCAATCGTAGAATTCGATCTTCATAACCCGGAGGAGAAATTTGTTCTATTTGCATTGTTATTCCCAAAAAATTATAATTTT
>JAUWHC010000204.1 GCA_030606095.1 Promethearchaeota archaeon
TTTTTTTCATTAAGTGTATAAAATAATTTTTAAACTCATTTCATATATCAAAAAATACAATTGAGAAAAATCTGGTTTTATCTAAATGCTTGGAAATGAAAGATTTGATGGAAGAACTTTTGATGAAATTAGGAAAACAACTATAGAACGGAACTTTTTAAAGTTCCCCGAAGGTTCCGTGTTAATCACTCAAGGAAACACAAAAATAATCGTTACTGCCTCCGTTCTGGAAAATGTTCCGCGATTTTTGGCAGATACGGGAACGGGTTGGATAACCGCAGAATATAATATGTTGCCAAGAGCAACCCAAAATAGAAACTCAAGAGAAAGAGAAAGAAAAGTAAAGGGTAGAACTCACGAAATACAGCGTTTAATAGGGAGGAGTATGAGAGCCGCATTCAATTACGACAAAATTGGCGAACGCACGATTAGAGTTGATTGCGACGTCATACAAGCCGATGGCGGTACAAGATGTGCCTCGATCACAGGAGCTTTTGTTGCCGTTTTTGACGCCATCAATTATTTATACAACGAACAAAGAATATACGGATTTCCCGATTACAAGGTCACTGCGGGCATATCGCTGGGTCTTAAGAACAACAAGGTTCTTTTAGACCTAAATTACGAAGAAGACTCTAAAGTAGACGTCGATTTTAACTTAGTAGCGAACGAAGATTTAGAATTGATCGAAATTCAAGGAACTGCGGAAGGATTACCATTTAACAAGGAGAAATTAAACGAAATAATCGAAGTCGGAGAAAGGGGTATAATGGAATTAATTAAAATTCAAAAAAATGTATTGAACTTATAATATTATCTTATTTTTTCTAATTTTAATTAAAAACAGTAATTTCTAAATATTGTTAAAGAAAGATGCAAAAAAAAATTAATGTAAATCCTTCAAAATATGAATTTATAAAATATTAAATAATAATTAATGAGCTTCGATTCCAAGCATTTCTGGATGAGATTGGAAGTATTCTACTCCTTCTTTTATAATTTCTACTATTGATCTTACCGGTTTCCAGCCTGTTTCGTTAAATATCTTATCGTTCCGGCCAATTAATAAGGGAACTTCGCTAGGTCGCATACGTTGAGGGTCTATAAACACATCTGCGTCGATATTGTAGATTTTCTTCGCTAATTTAACATAGTCAGCGATAGTTATTCCTTTTCCTGAGCTAACATTAAATGGCTCTCCAAATTTGCTTTTCTCACTAAGTATAATGTAAGCATTAACGGTATCTTTTACGTGTGTAAAATCCCTAATAGCGTTGGGGTTTCCAATAACAATTTTATCCCTTTTGTTATTTAAAATTTCTACAATTTGTCTGTGGACTACACTAGTAACAAATTGAATCCCTCTCCTAGGTCCTTCGTGATTAAAACCACGAGTAATGATACTCGGCACGCCATACGAATTATGATATAACCATGCTATTTGTTCAGTGGCACATTTTGATATTCCATAAACACTTCTCGGTCGGAAGGGGTTTTTCTTTAAATCCTCTGTTACGGGTACTTCTCTAGGATCCACTAACCCATATTGTTCGCTACTACACGCAACCTGTAAACTATCTAAGCCCGTTTTGAATCTACGCGCTGCTTCAAACACATTAATGGTGCCTATAGTGTTATTATGTGTAACTCTAACGGGTTCTCGAAATGAAGTTGGAACAAAAGATTCAGCTGCGAGATGAAATACTGCGTTAGGTTGTATTTCTTCAAAGATAGATAAAATTCTTTCAGCACTCGTAATATCCGCTTCGTGAAGGAATATATTACCCCTTAAATGTTCTATATTTTCATACATAGGAACTGCGTGCCTACGGATTGTACCATGGACTTCACAGCCTAGATCTAATAATTGTTCAGCTAAATGACTTCCCGCAAAACCACTTATACCCGTTATAAGAACGCGTTTTTCTCTCCAAAAGGCTTCGTTTGGTAATGCAGATACGCATCCCTTAAAATTTTCTAAATAGCTCTCAATTTTTTCCGGTTTTATTATGTATCCTTGTTTTTCAAGTTCATTAACGCGGGGATTTTCTTCTATTACTTCATCAATAGGTATTAAATCATTCATGATAATACTTATAATAAATTATTTATTGTTATTTAGTTTAATTATTAAAAATTTTGTGAATTCTTAAGAAAAAATAATGATATTAAAAGATTTACCAACTAACAGATAATTCTATTTTAGCTAAATTTTAATTTTTATCTTCTAGGACTTCTTTATAAAACAAGAATTCCTTATTAGCAATTAAATCTAAAGAACAATTTTTCATAACAAAGTTTCTGGCATTTTTTCCTATTTTTTCCCCTAAATCCCGATTTTCATACAGATAATTTATAGCATTTTTAATAGAATTTGAAGAATGATCACATAAATAACCATTTTTTTTATGCTTTATAATATTATTTATCCCTATTACATTTGTACCTATGCACGGGGTTCCACAACTCATTGCTTCTAATAGAACTTTTGGATTTCCTTCATAATATGAGGGGAGAATAAAAATTTGATATTGATTTATTATCTCAGGAAGTTTGTTATTTGGAAAGCGACCTAAAAAATTTATTTTAACATCTAATTCTTTTGTTGTTTGCTTTAATTTGTCTTCTAAAGGGCCCTTTCCAATGATATCTAAAGTAAAACCATCTAAATCTTTAAAAGCTTTTATTAAGTTAAATAAATTTTTCTCACGAGTTAATCTTCCAATAAATAATACAGATTTATCTTTCTTTTTCAATTTTAAAGGTTTAAATAGCTCCACATCAACATAATTATAAAAAAATCTTATTTTCTTTTTTTTCTTCTTTAATCTGAACTTTTGAATTACGAATTGAATATCGCGTTCATTTGTTAAGATAATACCATCTGCTAGTTTATAAGAAATTAATTCAATTAAGTACATCCATGTATAGCGTAATAGAAACTTAAAATGATTCTTCTTTTTCTTTATTTTATAGTCGGAAATATATGTTCTCAGCCATTCATATCCACATCTAATTATTAATTTCTTTCCATATAGCAATTTGCCTACACAAGCAATTAGACTTCCTTTCATTTGATTCGTTTTAATAATATCAATTCCTTTGAACAATTGATTCAATCGTAATGGCAATAATAAAGATTGAAACTTAGGAAATTTTGATGTTAAATATTTCCCGACAGGAAATACTTTTATAGTTCCGAGGACCTCTGGGTAATTCAAATCTTTTTGGTCTCCGTATGTTAATAATTTAAAATTCACATTTTTCTGAGTAAGGCTTTTGTATAGCTCTAATTCTCTGAAAATAATTCCCGAATTATACCATTGATCTAAAGATACTCCATATGTAAAGGTAATTAATATGTTCATTATTATTAAAACATCCAAAAAATATTTTTAAATCTCTCTAATACTAATATCTTCTTTTAAAAATAAATTATTAAGAATTTTTTCCTTAATATTATTAATAATACTTAATGGGTTTTACATTTACTAGAAATATGAAAAGCAATATTAACTCAAATCATATCACATTTTCTGTTTTGATGGCTAATTATAACAATGCCGATTTTCTTGAAGAAGCAATAAATAGTGTTCTTTCTCAAACATATCCCCATTGGGAATTAATCATCGTAGATGATATCTCTACCGATAATTCTATTGAAATAATAAATTCTTTTTTAAAAGATAATCGAATTAAACTAATTATTCATGAGACGAATATGGGTTACGGTGGAGCTTTAAAAACTGCTGCAGATAATTCATCCAACGATGTTTTGGCAATATTGGACTCTGACGATGTTCTCCATAAGAATGCTTTAGAAGTCATGGCAAGTGCTTTTACACATAACCCAGAATTTGGATTTATATATAGCATGTATTGGCAATGTGATTCAGATTTAAATCATCCTAAAATTGTTAAATTTGTTGGAGAAATTAAACCAAATAAAACTAATCTCCATGAGATAAAAGCCTCACACTTTAAAGCGTTCCGAAAAGACGCATATAAACAAACTAAAGGATTTGATCCAAACCAAAAAAAAGCAGTTGATAAAGATATTATTTTTAAATTGGAAGAAGTTACTAAATTAAAATTCGTAAATATTCCATTGTATTATTATAGATGGCATGGAAAGGGCATATCGCAAGAAAAAGGTCGATTTGAAGCAGAATTTTATCATTATCTCGCTAAATTAAAAGCATATAAAAGAAGAGTGAATACAGAAATTCCCAATTTAACTATAAAGCAAATCTATTTTGAATATTATAGAATAACATTTTTTAAATTAACTCATTTTTTAAAATTTTTTTATAATATATTTAGAGTTTCAAAACTGATTGATAATATCTTAAATAAATTTCCTTTAATTCCGATAGGCTTTAAAGAAAAATTGATTTTTTTAAAGAAACTTAATTAATTAAGTATTAATTAAATAATAATCTATTAATTTAACCCAATTATCTGTAAAATTTCTGTTATCAAAGATTTTAACTTGTTGAGCTGATTTTTTTGAAAAGACTTCTCTTGCTGTTTTATCCTTTGCTAATTGAATCATTTTATTCGCTAGATCATTTGAATCCGCAGTATTAACTAAAAGCCCATATTCTCCATTTCCTAAGATTTCTTTTGGACCGGTTTTACAATCGGTGGAAATAATAGGAATTTTACAAGCTAATGCCTCAAGCAAAACATAAGGGAGTCCTTCGTGCAAAGATGAAAGAACAAAAATATTTGCGCTTGAAATATATTTATAAGGATTTTTTACCGACCCAAGTAAAATAACATAATTTTTTAATTCTTTAACGGTAATTAATTCCTCTAATTGACTCCTTAATGGACCTTCTCCAATAATAAATAATCTTGAATTTGGAATTTCTTTAATCACTTTTGAATACGCTTCAATAAGATATGTATGCCCTTTTTCACCAGATAATCTTCCAATTGTAATGAATTTCATAATGTTCTTATCATTAAACACTTCCTCAAAATCGTCTACTTTTTCTTGTGCTTTTTTTTCAATTTTTTCAATATCAATACCATTATAAATTGGTATAATCTTGTTATTAGGAATTTTATAATCTTTAATGAATATCTCTTTTAGTTCTTTTGAGACAGGAACAACAGCATTTGCTTTTTTTAAGGGATATAAATATCTTATTAAGTATTTAAAATATATCTTTTTTTTATATTGCCTATTTGGATTTGTATTAACGCTAATAATTAATGGGATGTTAAGATTAAATATGTATTTTAACGGGATAATCCAATAGCTTGTTCGAGACATAAAAGTAATAATGATATCAGGAGAGATGAATTTTATTGCGTAGTAAAGTTTGATAAGGCGGATAATTAGATGACTAAAACGATGTTTTTCATTAATAGAAAAATATGCTCCATTAAACGGATAAATCTTATCTGAATGATGAAATGTAAGAGTAGAAATATTATACTTGCTTGATAAACTCATTGTGAGAGAAGCCGCAACTTTTGGTGCTCCTCTACTAAACCTCAAAGAAGAAGTTATAATTAAGACTTTTTTTTTCATTTTCTAAAATGTTATGTCATCTAATTTTAAAATACTTTTTCACTTAATATTTTAAAATCAATAGAATATTTAAAATATCATGAATCATGAAATTATTTTTGATAAATACGAAAAAAAAGGTTCAGATTATCATTATAAACAAATTGATAGAAGAATTAGCTCTAAATTTAATGCT
>JAUWHC010000385.1 GCA_030606095.1 Promethearchaeota archaeon
ACTTGGAGATGGGTGCAGACCTGGATGTATATTTGATTCTACTGATTACGCTCAAATTCAAGAATTAATGGAGATTTCTAAGCTTGTTAAACGAGCATGGACCCAAGATATTCAAGTCATGGTTGAAGGTCCAGGACATATCCCTGCCAATGAGATTGAACGCAATATAAAAATTATGAAATCATTATGTGATAGAGCACCTTTTTATGTTTTAGGGCCACTTGTAACCGATATCGCTCCAGGTTACGATCACCTTGTAAGTGCTATCGGTGGTGTGATGGCTGGTATGGCTGGAGCAGATTATCTCTGTTATGTTACTCCCTCTGAGCATTTAGCACTACCTAATAAGGAAGAAGTTAAAAGAGGAACAATTGCTTCAAAAATAGCAGCTCATGCAGTAAATATTGCTAAATATGGTAAGAGGGCATCAGATTGGGATTATAAAATGGATATTGCCCGAAAAAACCTAGATTGGGAAGGAATGATAAAATACTCAATCGATCCAGAATTATCTCGCGAGATTCATTATAGAAATGGGGCTATTGACGATGATGATGATGTATGCAGTATGTGCGGCGAATTTTGCGCGATAAAAATCTTAAAGGATGCGTTGGAAAAAAAAGCTTCAAAAAATATATAATAGATAAAATTCTAAGATATTACTTCTATAATTTTTTTGAGTTTTTCTATCATATCTTTCGAATTTTTACTAAATAATCTAATTATCGGTTCCTTCCCCATTGCTCCTTTATCCCAAATGATATCTGGAATTTTACCTTTACTAGCAATACTTTCTTTAATTAACCATTGCATCGTTGAAAATTCTTGTTTTTTAATCTTTTCTGGTTGATCTTCTCTAGTAATCTCCTGTAATTCTAAGTCAGTGTTTTGCTGAATTAATTCTATCCAGTTAGAATTATATTTAAGATTTATTACGTAATTAATTGAGTTATCAAATTCTTTTGCCGAAAGTATCAATCGAGCAGTATGATCTGAGGCTCCAAACTTTATTTCTCCAGAAGCTTGGGGAAAGCCATTGATTATTGTAATTCTACCATCAATTCCAGCGATGTCCTCTTTTTTAGTAGCGTTAGGTAGGGCCCCAGAAATATTCATTCTAACTTCAGGAATTAATTTGCTAAATTTTTTAGATCTAGAGATATTATTGTATATTTCCTTAATTTGATTTATAACTTCCACTCTTTCTTCTGAAATTGTTAAATCTATTATTTTACCTTTATTGGGTAATTCAACAAACTTCTGAAATTTAGCATCAAAAAAGCTTTCTGCTTTTTCAATAGCCATAGCTAAGGGATTTCCTTTAGCAAGAAAAGCAGTTATAGCAGAAGAAAAAACACATCCCGTTCCATGGATATTTCCATTAATGGATAGTTTTGGCTTTTGATATAATGTAAATTCATAATTTTCATTGGAACCTATTCCTTTACTAATACATACTAGATCGAAAATCTCTCCTTGTTTAGTTCCAGCACTTTTTATAACAACTGCTTTTTCCGCATCCAATGCCTGATCATCAGAATATAACTTTTTTACCAATATTATTGCTGCTTCTTTGAGCTCAGCAATATTATCTATAGTTTTATTTACTAAATCTCGATTCGCATAAAAACCGGCTTCACTAAGATTTGGGGTAAGAATTTTTATGTAGGGAAACAAACTTCTGAAATTTAGCATCAAAAAATCTTTCTGCTTTTTCAATGGCCATAGCTAAGGGATTTCCTTTAGCAAGAAAAGCAGTTATAGCAGAAGAAAAAACGCATCCCGTTCCGTGGACATTTCCATTAAATGATAGTTTTGGCTTTTGATATAACGTAAATTCATAATTATCGATGGAACCTATTCCTTTACTGATACACACTAGATCGAAAAGCTCTCCCTGTTTAGTTCCTGCGCTTTTAATAACAATCGCTTTCTCCGCATCCAATGCTTGATTATCAGAATATAATTTTTTCACCAATGTTATTGCTGCTTCTTTGAGCTCAGCAATATTTTCTATAGTTTTATTTGATAAATCTCGATTCGTATAAAAACTGGCTTCATATATATTTGGTGTAAGGATTTTTATGTACGGAAACAAACTTCTTTCTATTTCTAATTCGAGACCTTCGCTCGAGAGCCTTTTACCCACACTAGAAATACAAACAGGGTCCAAAATGGCGATTAATTCGTGTTTTCTAACTACATCTACAATAATATCTAACGCTTTGGTATCTGGAATCATCCCTATCTTCACAAACTTAACAGGATAAGAAGTAAAGATAGCATCTAGCTGTTTAATTAAATCGTCTGAAAGAGATTTATATCCATAAAATTCTGTTGCTGATTGATAAGTAATAGCCGTTATTACAGAAAAAGGGTGTACTCCACACCTATCAAATGTTCTAATATCCGCTTGAATTCCCGCTCCACATGTAGAGTCTGAACCTGCAATGGTTAAACAAAAAATTTTCATTTTATATTATTAGTAAAAATCAAAAATTAATTAACTCTATCATAGGCCCATTTTGCCTGCTCTTTTAATCCTAGGGCTTCATAGGATTTACCAAGATATAAAAACCCTTCTGGATAGTCATATTTTTTTTTTACTAATTTAGTTAATAAGCTAACTGCCATATCATAACGACCTCTCAAGAAATTAATCTTTCCCCTTAAAAACATGATGTTTTGACTTTTTTGATTTGAATTGGTATCGTTATCATGAAAATCTAATCTTGATAGAGCATACTCGTATTCTTTCGCATCCATTAATACCTCAATTGATTCAACAAATTTCAGAAATATCATTTTTTCAGCAATTTTCTCTATTTGTTTGATTTTTTCTTGATTTAGTTCACTTTCTAAAGTTTCTTGTTTTTCTTGCTCTTTTTGCTGAATAAAGTCTTTAAAGTCTTCAATAACCTGACTTGAGTACGGTTCTCTACATAAAGGGCAGTTTGAAGAGTGAAGCAACCATTCTTTCAAGCAGTCGGTATGAGTGGGATGTCCGTTAGGGCATTCGTGGAAAGAATCAACACTTTCAATAATATCCAAATGACAAATAATACAAGTAGCCATATCTATCAGAAAACTATTTAATAAATTATAAAATTATTACTTTTAAACCTAGGTTTTTATTAATAATTCAATCTAATATAATCGTATTATTCTTGAACACATCATGTCT
>JAUWHC010000163.1 GCA_030606095.1 Promethearchaeota archaeon
TTAGAAAGTTCAGAAATGCCAAATAAAATAAATAAGATTGGAAAAGTTACGGAAAATCTAGAATTATTTCTACAAGCTAGAAATGGCTTAGGGACTAAACTTTACAAAGTGAAATAGGTTTAAAAGAGAAATCAAGGAGAACTAAATGGCTAACTCGAAAAAATTAACTGTTGTTTTCACTTTTTTCTACTTAGGGGTTATTATCTATTTGATCTTATTCTTAACAGTTCCAGAGATTCAACAAGCAATAATTCTGTCAAGGCACGATATTACAGGACTTACAGACGGTTCCAATTATATCATAGCACTTTTAATCTCTTTTTTCATTTGTCTTATAGGAAACGCTAGCATAGGATTTCCGGTTCCTTATCCATTCGTTCTTTTTTCTTATTCTAATTCTATTTATCTTAAATATTCAATTGCAGGATTGACATTGAGTGAAGTACTATTAAATGGTCCTTTTTGGTTAGAAATACTAGGAATAGCTGTTGTTGGCGGGTTAGGGAGTGCAATAGGCGAACTTGTAGGCTTCTTGATAGGAATTGGCGCAAAAAAAATTGCTAATAGAACTCACTCACATACACTTGAAAACATACAAGGATTCGGCAAGTTGGTATTAGATCATCCAAAAACCATGCATTTATACATATTTCTTGCCGCAGCTTTACCGATTCCCGACGACCCTCTGTGGGTCGCTTTAGGAATGTCAGATAAAAAAATAAATTTCTCTAGTTGCATTATATGGGCCTGGGCTGGAAAGAATATCACCACGCTATTCTATGTACTTTTCCCCTTGTTAATTTTGCTTGGATTTAGTGCTACAGGAATTAAACTTAATGATATCTCGAGCGTAATAACAGAATCTATAATGTTATTAATTACTCTAGCAATTATGCAATTCATTCTGCAATTTAATTGGGATAAATATCTTGATAGAGGAAGCGAGAAAAATTCAGAGCTCAAATAAATAAAAGTGAACTTTACTTTTTCTTCTCTTCATTTCTTAAGCAATTTTTACAAACGAAAACTGTCTTTTGTTTGCTTTTTGAATTTTCATCTTGATATATTCTTTTGTAGATATAATCCCCGCATACCATGCACAAAGTTGTGGTCCGTGTTTCATCTATTAATGGACCTAGGTTGTCAAATGTCATAAATTAAGTTTAGATCTTTGATTTTGAAATTGTAATTTCAATTTTACTAATTAAATCCTTTTTATTTCGATTATTTGAGTTATTTTTTCTAAAATCGTTATTTCTTCTATATTTACCTTGCTGTCTCCTTTCGAAATAAGGACGACTTCCAAGTGAAATGTTCTCTATTTCTACAGAAGGATACATGCGATTTTTTACAATTTCTGCTACTTCAACTGCTGTAGAAATTTCTTCGCCTTCTCCTTTTATTAATAACGATTTCGTACCCCCTGAAAAAGCAAAAATGGCTTCTTTTATTGTTTTTTCTTTTTCTGCGCGATTTCTTATTATTATGTGTGTTGTATTGTTAGGCATGGAAGAATGTGTTTAATTTGATTTAAAAGCAGATAGTATTAAATATACTCCAACTAATATAAAAGTTTTTTAAATCCGATATTTTGAAATCTTAAAAAAAATTTATGAGATTTAGAAGTTTAAATATTAAATTCTGAGCGAGAGTTAAGGTCATCTAATATTTTTTTATATTCGGAACTTCTTTCCTCAAAGTGTTCAATTATTTTCCTTTCATCTGTATCTAAATAATCAAAAAGAGGAGAAATAATTTCAATACGCTTAGTAAACTCGTTCATTAGTTTTTTATGCCATTCATTCGGCTTGGCTAGCATTGCTTTAATTTTATTTTTAAATTTATCTTTTTTTTGTTCAAAATCTTTTATTTGATTAGTTTTCTTTATCTTAAATAGAATATCTTCGCATTTTTTAAAATCCTTTTCTATTTTTTCTCTAAATTTAGGGATTCTATAAATTTTTTTGTCAATATTGGGATCCCATTCGTATAAATAATAGTCATCCTCTTCAGCTTCTTTTTCGTTATCAGTTAATTTAATCTCTTTTTTCAAGACCATAATGAGACCAAAGTTTCTCTGGAGTTGAGCCAAATACCTTCGTCGTAAAATATCATCAATGTACTTAACTTCCTTTAGAACATTTTTTATGTTTTTAAAAATTTTTTTAACTTCTTTTTCAGCGTTTTTTACCATTTTTTCTTTACTTAATTCAGATTTAAGTTCTATAGTATTAGTATACGTAGCAAACATGCCGCGATCTGGGTTCTTTAGCCTTATTCCCGCAATTCCTAAGTAAAAAGTACTAGACGCTATTTCACAATGGTCAAACACTAAAGCTATAGCAAAAGGATTTACCCCTTGATAAAACAGTTGCGTTTCAATATCTCTAGGCGAAAATATAAAGCCAATACCTGGGTGTGTATGCCACCACCCTACAAAGAACTCTTCTTTATTATCTTGGATAGATCTTTCATAGACTGCTGTGTTAAATTGTGCTGTATCTACGTAATGTTTGCTTTTATATTCAACATAGGCTCTATCACCAACCATGACTGGGATCGCATCTTTAATGATGACTTCTTTATTATCTTTTATCGAGCCTATTAGAATTCCATAAACTTCACGCCAATTTTTTTGAGGTAATTCTTTATTTCCGTATCGCATTGCGTAGCCAATAATTCGCCTATATGCGTTGTATGAAATAAAAATGGGGGTTTTCGCAGGATCAATACCATATTTTTGAATACGATGTTCTTTTTTTGATAATTCAATAATAGTATCTGATTTAGTAGTCAATGTTTCATTATCTACTTTCTCGATTTCGTTTTGTTCAGCGATATTGTCATCTGCATCATTATTATTAGTGTCTCTTCCGCTCATCCCGCTCATCAAATAATAAATTAATCAAATAATAAATTAATTATAAATTAATGGTTTTTATTCTTTTATAGTCTTTTTATTTTAATTCGAAAAACATTCTTAAAAAGTTATGAAAGTTATTGGATTTTGCGGGCTTCCTGGTTCTGGTAAATCAACTGCTTTAATTGCGATTGAAGATTTAGGAATAGTAATAACGATGGGCGATGTGATTAGGAAAGAGGCTATAAATAAAAGTATTGAGCCTAATAACGAAAATTTGGGTAAAATAGCCAAAAAATTAAGAGAACGAGGGGGTGATGCGATTGTGGCGGAAAAATCGGTTGAGATGATTAAAAACCAAACAAATAATGTAGTTTTCGTGGATGGGATAAGATCTCTATCTGAAATAGAAGTATTTTGTAAGTATTGGAAATTTCCGGTTATTGCTATTGAAACTAGTGATGATTTGCGATATAAAAGGATAAAAAAGCGTGCTCGTAGCGACGATTCAAAAACTCTTATAGAAATTATGAAACGGGATAAACGAGAGTTAGGATTTGGTCTTAAAGAAGTAATAAATAAAGCCAACTACAAAATTATGAACGATTCTTCTGAAGAAGAGCTAAAAAAAAAAACAAGAGAGATTGTTTTAGAAATAATTCAGAATTATTAGAAGCATTTAATCGAACTTTAAATAATCTGCTATAGTTTTAGCCAAAGATACTTTAGCTACTTCGTTATCAATGGAATCAGTACCTATGATATAATCTGCTCCAGCTTTTAGGATGCGATACTTCGCATGCTGCAACATTAATGCGTGCGTTGCCACAACAAATACTTTTTTAGCTCCACTATCTTTAGATAATCTGATTGCTGTTGCCATCGTTCCTCCTGTTGCGATAATATCATCTGCAATGACTACATCTTTATTTTTCAAACTTAAATTGCCCGTCATAGTTATTTCTCCGGTTTTAACATTACGAGTTTTATCAAAATAATCAACAGGTACATCTTCTCCAAAATGTTTTGCAAAAGCTTTAGATCTTTCAACTGCACCTTTGTCAGGTGAGACAACAACAATGTCTTTTTCACTTAACGACTTAATGTAATCTGCTAATATCTTCATTGAATCAATATTAATTGTTTTACACGATAAATTTTTTAAAATTTCAGGAGAATGAACATCAACAGTATAAAATTCATCTATACCTAAAGAATTAATCATACGTAAAACCACATGGGCAAAAGGACATTCTCCAGGTCTAAATACTTTATCTTGCCTAGCATAAGCAAGATAAGGTACTACGATGGTTATTTTGCTTGCCCCCATTCGTTTGACGGAATCTACCATCATTATTAGTTCAATTAGTCTTGAATTTTGGTTGCCGCAAAAATTTGGTCCTGTTGATTGAACGATAATGACTGCTTTTCCTTCAATCATAGTTTCATCTTCGATGTTAATCCTCAAATAATTCTCTCCGTCAGGAAACGTTTTAAATTCGGTATTTATCGATTCAATATTTAATTCTTTAGCAATCTTTACGCCTAACCCTTGAGAAGCCGGACCTACAATAAGAATTTTTTCCATAAAATACCACTTTATCTATTTGAAATTTAACATTTTAATTAATGAATTCTTTCTTATATTTTTTTTAAAAATTCAAGAGAAATTTTGAATATTTCTTCTCTATGCCCCTTGAATGAATGACCTCCTGTTTCGAATTGTACCACATTTTCCTTCTTTAATCCAAGATGGTTTTTTATTTGGTCTAAATACTCAAAAGGAATGCGGTTATCATCTTTACAATGGGCAATCAATATTCTCTCATTATTCTTCGGATCTTTATTTAAAAAATATTTAGGGCTTATAAGTTTTATAATCTCATCAGGGAATCTTATCCTTGTTGTTATATAATCATAACGAGTGCATAGTGCTATTAACTTTTTTACTCTCGTATCAAGAAACCCGCGAGTTAAAATAATTGCTCCTCCTAAACTTCTGCCAAACAATACTATCTTATCGTCTAATAATCTTTTTGATTGCTCATTTACAACCCAACTTATTACTTCTTTAATATCTGAAAATATTTTAGCAACCATTTTATCCCATCTTGACCCCGTTTGCTTTTTAGTCTCTCCATGTGCGCGGTAATCATACGATAATACGTAAAATCCAGCACTCGCAAACTTTTCTGCAAAAAACTTTACAAAATAACTTTCTCGATGATCTAATAATCCCGCAAGGTTTATTATAAAAGGGGCTTTTGAAGGCGTATTCGAGGAGTAATAAATTGAACCTTTGAGCTCTATATTATCAGATTCTATCGGAATTTCTATGTTTTCTATTTCTATAGTAACCATATTAAGATTAATTAAACCTTATTGTTTTTATATATTTCAATTGCACGCTTCAATGTTTGTATAGCTAATTCAGCACAGTGCTTATGATCATCTGGTAAACCATGTAATGCTCTCTCAATATCTTCTGATTTTAATTGTTCAGCAGATTCTATTGGTTTTCCTTCAATTAATAACGTAGTTTGACATCCAGCAGCAACAGATATTCCACATCCATCTGTAATAAAATTCATTTTTTCTATTATACCATCTTCGATTTTAAAAAAGAATTGCATTGTATCTCCACATGGTCCTTTATATTCTTGAGATATCGTTATTTCTTCTTCAGGAGGTTTACCCCAATTACTAGGATTATGAAATAAATCAACTACATATTTGTTAAAAGCTTTAGTCTCTTCATCTATTATCTCTTGTTGGAGTTTCTCAACAAACTTGTCAAAATCATCCTCATCTTCAGGCATGTTATTCACTATCTTCTAAATGGTTCAAAACATGTTTCTCTAAACATTCTTTTCTTTTAATTTCGTTTGGAGCTTTATTATATTTATCTAAAATACCTATAATTTCCCGATTTAAAGCGTCGTGTTCGCGTAAACAACTACTTTTTTTCAAAAATTCCTCTCCGTGTCTTAGTGCAGCTAAATTTTCAGTAATTTTTATTAATTCAGTAGCAATAATACTGTTAATATAAATTAAGTCTGAAAACATATTTTTCATGTATATCCCTAATTTTAATTGGTCAGACATATGCACTAAAATTTCTCTTAAAATTAATTACTTATTATATTATAATTAAGAAATTTTAAAATGAAAAAGCAAAATAAATTGCTATATAAATTAAAGCTCCAATTATGAAGGCACCTATAGCCCCCAATCTCGTAAAAAAAGTTTTTTTCATGTCGGGTTTTAGAACTTCCTTCGGGAAATCTTTCAGATTCTTTAGATATTTATTAATAAGACGGTTTTCTTTTAAATCTAAAGAAATTGGAATTCTATAGGTTATAGATGCGGTTTTAACTTCGACAAAATCGATTGGAACGCATAAATAAAATATTATAAAAACTATCACCACACACAATAACGAAGTGCTCAGAAGGTTATCAATTATTAAACCCATTGTATCAGCAATTACCCAACCTTCTACTTGTTGAATTGTCATAAATATTAGTAATCCGCTTATTCCAAATATATCAAAGAAATCTAATTTTCTATACCACTTTCTCACATTAATCGACTTGAC
>JAUWHC010000024.1 GCA_030606095.1 Promethearchaeota archaeon
TGGATTTCGAATTGTTCGAAAGCTCTCATACGAAGAACTTGTTGTCTAGGAGATATTTCATTTCTATAAGCCTTTCCGTATTGGAAGACTTTTAGAGGGTATTGCCTTCGTGCGTCCTGGTTCAAGCGATTAAACAATAAATACGTTGTTGTTGCGGTTTCTGGCCGTAAATAAGCGGTAACATCATTACCGACCGATGTTTTTAACATTAAATTGTATTCTTCAATTTTTTCAAATGGAGTATCACATTTAAGACAAGTAAACCCATGTTGTTCTATTAATTTGTCCATGTCTTCAAAAGATAACCCATCAATCGTTTGATCTGGAAGCTGATCTTGGAGAAATTTATCGGCTCTTATCATCGTATTACACTTTTTACAACGGATTACGGGATCAATAAAACGTTCTAAATGTCCTGATGCCTCCCATACGATTTTTGGTAAAATTTCAGGACATTCGACTTCATTAAATCCAAAAGCTCTGAGTTCGCGCCTAAAAATTGAAATTACATTATTTTTTAAAGCTTTTCCAGCCGGACCGTACGAATAAAATCCCGCTAAGCCGCCGTATATCTCTGGAAAGGGGCCCCAAATAAATCCACGACGTCGAAGTAATGAATTGAATGTATCAATATTGTCCTCGATCTTCATTTTTAATCAAAACTTTACAATAATAGTTTTTAGAATTATCGATAATATTTGTATTTTAAGATTATTCCTTAGTTTGGATGTAGCAACCAGTTTTGAGATTCTAATTTTATAAAATATAAATTTTTATATAACTAAAAGATTAAGTTATTAAATCAAATTAATTTATTAAGTTACTAAATCAAATTAATTTGTAGAATAAAATTGGTGTTTGATTGAATATGATTTTTCAAGGGAATTTCCAGTACTTCGATATTTGGGACGCAGTAGAGTCGGGTCTTTACTACACAATAGTAGGTTTTTATTTTCTCATATTTGCATATTTCCTTTTGATGAGATTTAGAACTTCTAAAAAATTTTATTGGTTATATTTTTCACTATTATTCTTGTGTCTAGCTGCTGGGAGAGTTTTTTTTATAATTTATTATTTTTACTTTCCAGAACTCTTAGGAACGATGACTAATTTAGAGTTAGTTGGATTACTTAATATTCTATATCGATTAGCTACATTTTCTACTTGGTTGGGTATAGCTTGTTTGATGGGTGTTTTTGGTACTTTGATTTTTCCTCCATTTACTGAAGAAATAAAGTCATCAGAAAAGGAGGATTTAAAATTCAAAGTTAAAACGCTTTTAAGAAAGAATCACATTAGAATATCATTTAAGATCTTATTGATCCTCTTCCCAATTGTAATAGGAATTCTCGCACTTACTTTACCTGACTCGCTTTTTATGGACCCCGATTTTAATAAAGCCCCTTATAGTGTAGGTATTGAATTAATAACCATATTTGGTTACCCCGCAGGCAGATTTGTACTTAACTTAATTCTTTTACCTTTGATGGTATTAGTTATTCCGATCCTATTTGTGTATTTAGCTTTAAAAACATTTGGGGTCCTAAGGAGATCTTACGCTTTAAACGCAATAGGGTTTTTCATCTATTTCTTCGGAAGAATAACTCAAGGATTAATGGAAACACTTGGATTTTATCACGTAAGAGCTATTTTGTCTCCTTTATTGATCTTACTATCATTGCTGATAATTGTAATTGGTAACCATTACGAACAACTGAAATAAATCTCTAAATTTTCTTTTACAATTCTTTTAAATCTTTTTAAAGAAAAATTTGAAAATCAATAAAAAAAAATAGAATTTTTAGTAATGATTAATTAGATATTTTTAATCAGTAATAATTAACCAAATTAAAATTGGAAGGGCTCATTTTATGTCAATCCATGGTAATCAACAAATCTTACCTTTATTTACTACCCGTCAAAACCTACCACCAATTAAAGAATACGACGAATTAGCATTAGCGTTTTATTTGTTAACAAAGAATTTTAAACACGATGAGAGAGCTATATCATTTTCTAGATTATTATGGCCATTTCTTTGTGTCCAAGGTGCTATTGGTACACATGTAGTTTTTGATGGGCTAGAGGTTTTTTCAAAAAAAGGAAAGCTCTCTAACCCTCCAAGGCAGCCGGTAATAGGGCATCTTTTGAGAAATGTTGAGAATTTTACGAAATTTGAGCAATTAAACAAAATTATCGAAGTTTTATCTTATATTGATAAAGAAGCAGAAGAAATTGGCCTAGGGGAAGATTCTAAATTTCAGAAGTTAAAAATTAACGCATTAGTTAATCCAGAATTCCTTCAAACTTTAGCAAAGTTATTACCCTTAGTAGAATTCAAGCCTGTTTCGGAATACATGCCTCTAGAGACGAATTTTACGACTGAACAAGCTTTAGATGTTGCGGAAAAATATCGAAATTCAATCGATTATATGAAAGGAAATGCTTTAAGATGGGATGCCCAGACTGAATTAATTGGAAAGGAGGTAAACAAATGGTTAATTGATTTAAATGTTCAATCAAAAGATATAAAAACCCGTTACTCCTCTCAAATAAATAAGACATCCCAGATAATTGACTCTAATCAGATGAACGATCAAATTGCGTTAGAAAGAGATAAAAGCGATCAATGGAAGGTTAATGAAAAAAGGAAAGTAATTGAAAGTATATCAGTATTATTTAAAACAGCTGAAAGGCAATTAGAAGATATTATTAAAAAGAACAAATTCTATACCCAAAGTGAGATATTAAAGAGTAGGGTTTTTAATGATCTTACTGAACCATTTGAGACACACTTCAAATATTTGATTGATGAAGGCAATAATTTTGTTAGTATGGTAACTTCATTAACTCAAAAATATGTGGAGTTAAAAGAGCGAGCGTTTCAAATTGATGTAGAGGCAAAGAAAAAATTGGAGGCGTTTGGTTCGTCATTAGATCTTAAGTTAAAAGATAGAGATAAAGATTTATCTGCATTTGAAAAAGAAAAACAAGAAAAAATTTCGGAAATTGAGTCTATACGAATAAAGTTAGAAGAGCTGTATTCACAAATAAAAAATATTATTCATATTAGTAATGGAAATTGTCTACAAGAAGCAAAGGAATTATTATCTTGGTCATTAAACGACAATCAATCAGAATTATTTTCCCGACCAATTCAGTGGATTTACATGCCATTATATGTAATGTTTATTGAAAATAAAGACACGATGGAGGAGAGAATGGAGCTAATTCTCCCAGGTATCGTTACAAATGACCCAAATAATATTTATCAAGAAATTTCTGATACAATGGTTAATTTTAAAAAAACATTCATCGAAAGAATTGAAGAAGACATGGCTTTAAGATCTAATTTTGAATTTTCGAGCGGAAATAAAAATTTTATAGATGATAAAAGTTTAGTCAAAAAAATTCAGCAAGGAATCTCGATTTTAAGAAGTCATGCTATAATAAATGATGAAATCGAAAAAACCATAAGAAGTAATTTAAATTTAATATTAAAATCCTAAATCTCCTTTAAAATAAGATGAGTCAAAAAGGTAAAGGTTTGAAGAGGAAACTTGATTTTAAAAAGAAAGCCTTAAGAACTTATTTTTTACACATTAAAGAAAGTGGTAAAAAAGGTGAAATTAGCAAATTACAAAAAGAGATTCTCGATCAGGGGATGATTTATCTCCAAATGAGATTACCTATCGACAAAATTACTAAGGAATATGAAGATTCTTTAAAAGAAAAGATTGAACATAATATTTTTCACGCTAAAATCCGTGAGGCAACAGAAAAAGACCTTGCAACCATGAAAAATATCTATAACAAAGCTTGGTTAACGTCAAACACCCCTTTTAGACCTATCGAAAAAGACACTCTAAAAAAAATACTTAACGACCCAGACACAGTATTTCTTATAGCAAAGATTTACAATATTGATGGAGGATTTATTATTTTAGACTTTGAAGGTGAAAATAAAGAATTTGGAGTTATAGCGGGGCTGGGGGTCTTACCACGCTTTCAAGGTAAGGGATTAGGTACGATATTAGGTATGGCAGCATGGAACTTTTTTAAAGAGAAGGGTTTGAAGGAATTAAGGTGTGAAGTTTATAAGGATAATCAAATATCTTATAATTTTATTAAAAATTTAAATTTCGAAGAATTTGGAAAAAAAGTATATCGTAAGGAAGATTTTGAGTTATAATATTATTATTCCATAAAACCTTTTTATTTTTTGATCACTTAATAATACTAGTTGATTAATTCAAATAATAAAATCGAGCATATCATGACAGAATCAAAAATAAGTTTAAAGAAAAGAAAAGTTCGTAGCTTTAAACTGGCGTTTGAAAAAAAAGATAAAACAGAAGAAGAAATCGAGGATGAATTGGCTACAACGGGAATGGAATACATTCAAATGAAATTGCCCATTGAAAAAATTACGTCCGAATTTGAGGAGATGCTTACAAAAAAAGTGGAGCGTAATATACTTCGAGCCAAGATAAGAGAAGCTAAAGTAGAGGATTTAGAGAGCGTTCAAGCTTTATATAATAGAAGTTGGATGACTTCAAATACGCCTTATTCATCAATTACACTTAATTCCTTAAAAACAATTTATGAATATCCAGAAACAATAATTTTAGTCGCTAGAGTATATGGATCCGATGCCGCATTTGTTATACTAGACTATGAAGGGCCAAAAAATGAATTTGGTATAATCGTAGGACTAGGAGTAATGCCTCGTTTTCAACGTAAAGGGCTTGGGACAGTTATAGGTATGGCGGCATGGAATTATTTTAAAAAGAAAGGCATCAAAGAGCTTAGATGTGAGGTGTATAAAGATAATATAGTGTCCCATAACTTCATAAAATATATAGGATTCGAGGAATTTGGTAGAAAGGTTTATAAAAGCGAAGATTTTGCTATTGACTCCTAAGTTTATTTATTTCTAAAACCATTAATCCATTTTATCCTTAGATTGGATGTTTAAAAAAGCAGGAGGAAAAATTAAGGACTAAAACTATTTGGTTCAGTTTCCTTCAAAGAATTTATTTTCCCTAATACGAGATTTTTGTTATATTCGTCCTCTAATTCAGTATAAAATTTTTTTGCCATTATAAAGTTAGTTAATGCTAACTCAAACAATTCCTTTGAAACATAAATATCACCTAAATTATTACGAATTTCTGCAGCATTTTTTAAGTTATTTAAACTTTCGAAAATTTCTAAAGCTTCTATATAATATTGTATTGCTTTTTGTTGATTTTGAATGTAGTTTTGAAAAATTTTTGCGACTTCATATTTCATCTCAGCAATTTTAAGTTTATCTCCAAATTTTTGGTATATCTCTGTACAATAACTATAATAGTCGATTGCTTTATTATCCTCCCCCTTTAACGAATAATATTTAGCTATTGTTTCTAAAACTATACCTTCTTTAATATTTTCTCGAATTCCAAATGTTCTTATTGCTTCTAAACTGTTTAATAGACAATGTTCTGCCTCTGAATCGTTATCCCATAATAAATGTAATTTTCCTAAATAAAGAAACGATTCCCATTCTAATTTTTTTTTTATAAAAATAGAAATTTGGTTTTTTATAGTATCAACAAGCTCTAATACTTTGGTAAAGCTCTGATAGGATTGGTCATAATACTCTTCTCCAAGATAATAATATAATTTCCCATACTTTATACGAGTTTGGATTATTCCATAAACATCGTTGGCTTTTGTAAAGAATTCTAGATTATTTTTCAATATTTTGGTAACACGATCATAATCTTTTAAAGAAATTAGGATTTCAACTAAATTACTTGAAGTTTTTATTGCGTCTAATTCTAAGTTTTCTTTTTCGGTTAGATTTAGCGCTTTTTGATAATATTTGTAAGAGCTTTTTAAATCATTGATTAAATAATAGACATTTCCTAAGTTATTTAATACTTGAATTTTTTTCTGATTATCTTCAAGATCTTCTAAAATTGTAAGAGCTCTATCAAAATGATAGATTGCTTGATCAAAAAATCCTGTTTCTTCATGGATTAAACCTAATTCGTTATGGCATATAGCTGTATTTGAGAATTCTTTTTCGTCAAGAAAGTTTTCTAGCGCCAACTCTAAATTTTTTAAGGCGTTAGGGGAATCTCTTTTTTTATAAAATAAACTTGCTTTCTTTAATAAGAGATCTCCCATATTTTTTCCTAATCTTTCGCTCTCTGCTAGTTGACCTTCTAATTCGCTCAGCTCGCGTTCAATAACCTCATCGTCGAGAATGTTGATATCATAATAATCTTCTTCTTCAAAGTTGTTAGTATAAAATGAAGCCTCATCGTGAGAGGGGCTTACTCTTTTATTTAATTCGTTATCAAGGTTCGTAATTAAAGGTTTATTACAATTACGGCAATACATCCAATATTGCTCAATTGGCTTCTTACAAAATGGACAATATTTCATTGCTAAGTAAACACTCGAAATATTTTATTTAGATTACTTTAATTAAAAATGAAAATTCGTTCATTTATAATTTTTTAAATTGTGTTTTGAAAGATGATTATTTTCCAATTTATTAATTATTGCAATTTTATCCTAAGGTTTCGATAATTTCTTAGCTCTTTTTCTATTTCTTCCTCATTTAATCCTAATGATTTTAAAAGAATTTTTATTTGAATAATTGAATTCTTTACTTTAAATTTTTCAGCAGTACTTAATGCTTTAATATATACTTCTTTAGCGTTATTCATCTTACCTTGGTAAACCAAAATCTCTCCAACATATCCTAACCCTTTTAAAATTAGTTCTATATAATTTGAATCAATTGCAATATTAGTTCCTTTTTTAAAATATCTAATAGCTTGATTAAGATCGCTCCCTCTTTTTTTAAGGATGCCTAAATTAAAGTATGAAACGATAGTGCCCCTATTATCATGTAATTCTTTAAAAGCATTGAGTGTTTTTTTGTATAATTCAAATACAACGTCCCAATTCTCTTGTTTTTCGTGAATATATATTAAATTACCTAAACAGTCTAATAAGTTGTAGATATCGTTGTTATCTGAACATAAAGCGCTACATTCGAGCAAATCATCACACGCTTCGTCAAATAGGTTTAATTTAATTTGATTGATCCCAATTCCTTTTAAACAAGTAATTTGCTCCTGTACTTGATTAAACTCTTTATAAATTTCATATGCCGTATTGTAATAATCAATTGATTTCTGGTATGCTCCACTTTTGAAATGTAAGATCCCTAAAATCCCGTGAACTGCAGCTTTTCCTAAATTATCACGTTGTTTTTTGAAATGTTTTACGCAAATTTGTAAATTTTTTTCTGATTCTGTGTATTGTTCAGTTTCAAGTTGAAGGAATGCCAAATTGCTTAATTCTTTAATGTATTCTGAATTTTTGCCAAACTTTTCTAAATCTTTTAATCTTTCTTCAGATTCTCTAGTTAATTTTTCTATTTCTTCTCTTGTTAGCTCTATATGTTCTTTAACGTGAATATTTCTATTTCACCAATTATTTATATAGTTGTTTTATTTAAGTGGTTGATATCTTAAAAGGGCATAAAATTGTAAATAATAAATTTTTAATTCCTCTTGTGCGATCTACTTAAAAAATATCTTCTAAAATCATTGCAGAATCTTTTACATATTGAAAGCACTTCTTTTCAAAAAAATCATTTCGATCGTAGTAGTCTTTTCCTTCAGGTGTATTAATATCACAACCAAGTAATTCTTTACAAATTATTGAGCCATGAATTTCTTGAAACCGATTTGAAAATTCTCTTATAACCTGATACGTCTTTTCTTTCGCTTCTGTATCGTTATTTATTCCCATACCATATCTTAAACTAATAACCATAAAAGCCCCAGATACTGCACCACATGTATTTTGTAAACGACCCATTCCCCCTCCAAATCCAGTTGATAATCTTAGAGCTGTATCTCTATCTAGTCCATATTGAGTGGCAAAAGAACTTAATATTGATTGAGCACAATTACAATCTCCTCTAAAAGAAGAAATAGCTTTTTCTATTCCGGACATTTCGAAGAACTCCTTTTTTTTATGAATATTGCAATTTAAATGTATAAAAAATATAAAATTTCTTATCTATTATTTAATTAATGAATTAATACATATTTTTTTAACAAAGTGCTGATTTAAAATGAAATTTAAAGCAAGATTGTGGGATTCACTGGAAGATAATAAAGTAAAATGTCATGTTTGCGCTAATGAATGTGTTATCCTTCCCGGGAAAGTAGGAATTTGCAGAACCCGAAAAAATTTTGATGGAGAATTATACACTCTTATTTATGGATCAATGATATCTAGTGGAAGTTTAGACCCGATTGAAAAAAAGCCTTTATATAATTTTTGGCCTGGTGCTACCACTTATTCGATCGCTTCTATAGGATGTTCTTTTAGATGCCAGAATTGCCAAAATTGGAATATAAGCCAAGCAAATCCAACTGATAATGGGAAAAATGGGTTTTATTCCTTAGAAGGACTAGAAAACCGAAAAATGTCTTTAGTAGAAATGACACCAAAACAACTCATTGAAAAGGTTAAAAAAAGTGGAGCTACGACACTAGCATATACATATAATGAACCATCAATTTGGCTTGAATGGATACTGGACACCACAAAATTACTTAAACAAGAAAATATTAAGACCATTTTAGTAACAAATGGGTATTCTACAGCAGAAGCTTCAAAAGAGCTAATAGAGGCTGGAATTGATGCGGCTAATATAGATATTAAGTCTATGTCAGATGATTTCTATAAGAAAATATGTGGTGTTAATTCAGTACAGCCTGTTTTGGATACTGCAAAAAGATTCAAATCTAATGGGATTCATGTAGAAATAACTAACTTGATCATTCCAGATTTGAATGATAGTGATTTAGAAATTGAAAAATTATCTAATTGGATTGTTGAGAATTTAGGAAATGATACGCCTACTCACTTCTCAGCATACCATCCTGACTTTAAGCAACCATCTTTGAAAAAGACTCCATATAAAACATTAGATAATGCTTATAATATAGCCAAAAAAGCAGGTTTGAGTTATGTTTATGTAGGAAATATTAATCACGAAAAAGGAGGAAATACTTACTGTCCAAATTGTAATCATTTAATTTTAGGTAGAAGTGGCTATAGATTTACCAAAATTGATATTACAGATACAAAACATTGCCCAAGCTGTCATTATGATTTAAGTAATGAGATTAAAGGAGAAATTAATAGAAAAGCCTCTCGTAGATCTAGCTTCTTTTAATAATTTAGATGTAAAAAGAAAAAATATTAGAAATATTAATTAAAAATATCCTGTAATTGAAACTCCTATAACAACGAGCAAGAATCCTTGAAGTAGGCAGAATATTGCGATTATAAATGCAAAAACAGGCCATGATATTGCTTTTGAAATTGACATTAAAGTTCCAATGTAAAATTTAACGGTAAGAGCAACAATAGCAAATACAAAAATAAATATAATTGCTAAAACTATTCTTGGGTCAATAAAAATCGCAATTACTTGAACGAGTTGATCTGGAATAGCCAATACAACGATAACGACTACAATTGACGCTAATAGAATTCCTATAACGCTTGAAATAGGGAGATCGTTTAAAGGTTTTAAAAGCGTTAATATTCCTAGAATGATAAGGAAAATAGATGTAAACATACTTCTGGCATCTTGAGTATTAGTTGCGTATGCTACGCTTGGTGCTACATCTTTTAGAATTAAGCCGCCAACACCGCTAAGTATGCTAAGAATACCGACAACGAGTCCTAAATATGTTAAAATTTTTAAGAACTTTGTAACATCGAAATTCCAATCCTCAACTTTCCTTTCTTTGAAGGAACCTCTTCTCATTGTTTCATAAATAGTGTAAATTAACCACATAAGGCCAAGAAGTAATACAAAAAATCCCGCGAGTTCTGCTAAAGGTCTTAAAAAAACCTCAGTAAAACCAAATTGATATATCAATAAATTTCACTCTTTTAAATTGATTTTTATTTGTTATTATGTTGAATATCACTAATTAAGTATTTATATTATATCTAGTCCAATTTTTAAAATACATGATATTGAATAAAATATAAAATTAAGATTTGTTCTATTTATTTTGTATGAATGAAACCGTTTTTTTAATGTAATCCAAATAGTTGTTGATTTCTTTTTTTGTTGTATCGTCATCCCAAAAATATTCTTTCTTCATAATATTTGCCACTTTTTCGGCGGCTTCCGAAGCTTTTTTATGGTGTATCCAGAGCGACATTTCTGTTCGTCGGCAGAACACATCTATCAAATGAGGTGTTAATTCGTTTCTTAACACATAAACAATTTCCGCCCTAATAAAGTTGTTTTCTTCAATCACTCGTTCTTTTAGAGATTCATCCTCTTTTATCATATCGAGGATTTTAATGGCGCCTTTTCCATATTGCTGATATAGGTGGTCTGCAATATCCTCATCTAAAACAATGCCTGAATTTTTTAATTTATCCGGCCAATCTTCTTTCTTTAGACCTATAATGAATGGTTGTCTTGACCAATTTTTCTCTCTCTTAATATCAGGAAAGATTTTCTTTTTTTCAACATGCTCAAATAAATCTTCCGCCATAGCGCGCCATGTTGTTAACTTTCCTCCCGTTATGGTGAGTAATCCATCGTCAGAGAAAAAAACAAGATGTTTTCGAGAGACTTCGCTTTCAGATTTTCCTTTTTGCATTACTAATGGTCTTATTCCGGCATAAGTGGAAAGAAGATTTTTATATTCTAATTCCGCGTTTGGAAAATAATATTTTACAGATTGTATTAAATAATCTGCATCCTCTTTATTACAATATGGATTAGCTAATTCGTCGTGATAATCTGTATCCGTTGTTCCTATGATGGTATAATATTTATTTCTTGGTAAAACAAAGAAAGCTCGACCATCTGTAATTGATAAAATAATGGTAGCCATTCGATTTTTTACGTGATTTCGTCTAAAACATAGATGAACACCCTTAGTAGGACGAATTAAAGGCTGAGGAATTTCTTCAGGACGATTATCTAACAATTTATCTGTCCAAATACCAGTAGCATTTACAACTAAAGTTGCTTTTACTTCAAATTCAATATTATTTTCCAAATCTCTACATTTAACGCCTATTATTTTTTCAGTATCTTTAATATAACCAGTTACTTTACAATAATTTATAGCGGTTGTACCTCTTATTACTGCTTCTTTAAGAATTTCTATTGTTAACCTTGCATCGTCAATGTTAGTATCGTAATAGACTGCTCCACCCAAATTTCCCTCTTTAATGAATTCAGGTTCCAATTCAAATATTTCTGATGGAGAATGCCATTGATGCTTCTTATAATTTTTAAATTCTGAATTAGTATCGCTTAAAAAATCATAAACCTTGACAGCTCCCTTTACATCTCTCTTTTTATATTTACCCCCCTCAAAATAAGCAAAGAGAAATGGAATAGGTCGAACCAGATGAGGAATTTGAGCACGCATCCAATTCCTTTCTCGAGTAGCTTCTTTTACTAAGTCCATATCTCCATGAGCAATGTACCTTATCCCGCCATGAGCTAATTTGGAACTCCTTGATGATGTTCCTGCTGAGAAATCTTGCATATCCACTATTGCAACTTTAAGTCCTCTCATCGCAGCTTCCCTAGCGACTCCAGCGCCAGTAATACCCGCACCAATTATGATTATATCATACTTTGTTTCTTTCAACTGTTTGATAATATTCTCTCTATTATTATAAGTCCAATTCTGTTCAAATAATTTATCTGTTAACTCTTCCATTTTAACCATATTTAGAGAATTCTGGACTATAAATAAGGTTTCTTAATGTTTCTATTATCAACACCTTTGATTTTTAAGGCATAAATAAATTGATATAGTTGTAATCTAATTGTTTTATATATTATAAGGTAATAAAAATGGTAAATTCAGAATTATTAAATGAGGTTAAATTGAAATTATCTGATGGTAGTGCTATGCCCGGAGATTGTTTCAAGCTTTTTGAAATATATAAACAGATCTCATTGGAAAATGTGGGATTAAGAGATGAATTCGAAGATATGGCCATGTTAGATATGGACTTCTTAGGACAAATAATCATATCAGATGAAAACAAGAAATTTTGGCTTAAATTCAAAGAGGGAAAAGTGGATTATGGAGAAGGTAATGTCGATAATCCCTCATTAGCCTTTTCTACCAATATAGCGACTTTTACAGGAATTATTTTTGGAACAATTGAAATTTCTGGTGCGCATGAAGCTGGAGATGTCAGCTTTGATGGTGGTAGTGAAGCTCTAATGGATCTTCAAGCGATTACCTCCGTTTTAAATGATTTTTTACAAAACATCTAATATTTTATATGTTTAATGCGGACCCCATAACTGCCCAGATGCTCGTTGTGCGGTATCTAATTGAGAGCCTTTTTTATTCAACCGAGCTCTACCTGTTTTGGTATCCCTTCGGAAAGTTACATCAATTTCTTTTAAAAAGAGGTTCATCCCTTCGCGTTTGTTTAGGGGTCCAATGGTTTTTCCTTGAACCCCTGGCTTTCCCGTGAAAAGAAGAAGTCGGTCAATTAAAGAATCAGCGATTTGAATATCATGTTCTATACATATAGCAACAGCATTATTTTTTTTTGTAATAGTACGTATTATTTGACCTATTTTTATTCGTTCTTCTACATCAAGATATGCTGAAGGCTCATCAAGAATATATAGATCTGCGTGCTTAGCAAGGCAAGAACATATAAATACACGCTGAAGTTCACCTCCTGAGAGTGCTGAT
Source organism: Promethearchaeota archaeon (assembly GCA_030606095.1). Taxonomy (GTDB): domain Archaea; phylum Asgardarchaeota; class Lokiarchaeia; order Sigyniarchaeales; family SOKP01; genus SOKP01. The sequence continues at coordinate 12,801 of JAUWHC010000024.1, forward strand.
ATTTGTAAATCGAATAATTTATCAACACCTAAAGGTCTATATAATATCCGTAAAATTTCTTCAGAAAAATTATATGTTAATGCCCGTTCTATGATGAAATCTCTTACAGTTTGAGAAGATTCTTGTGTAATGTATTGCGGTTTGTAAGAGACAATAGCTTGAATTCCTTCAAATTCTGATCCAAAGTCAGGTTGGAGCTCACCTGCGAGGATTTTTGCAAAGGTAGACTTACCACATCCATTTTGACCAACAATACCCAAAATCTCAGAAGCATAAATTGTTCCAGGATTCACAGATAGATGAAATGACTCAAAAGTCTTTGAAATTTTTCCATAACGAGCAAAAATCTTCGCGGTGCTCCATGTCCGACCGCTAGTTGAGCGTTTAAAACCGTATTCTTTTTCTCGGAACTCTATGTTTTCTGTCTTTAAAAAACCATTTAAATATGCGTTAATACCCTTTTTTGTTGTTAAAGGCTTTGAGATAATTCCAAATTGATGGGGTACGCCATAAAATAGTTGGACTAAATCTGAAAGATAATCTAATATCGCTAAGTCGTGCTCAACTACTAATATAGGACATTGTTTCTCATTACCAAACCCTTGAACACGCTCACGCAATAGTTGGGCTAATTTGATTCGTTTTTGCACGTCTAGAAAAGTACATGGTTCATCAATAATGTAAATATCTGCTTCTTTAATAAGAACGGAAGCAATAGCAAATCTCTGCAACTCTCCACCAGAACATTGATCTAGGATTCGATTAGCAATAGCACTTATGTCTAAATAATCTTGAATCTTCTTGAAAAATAATGAACTTACTTCATTTTCTGCATTTAAAATGTCAATAATTTTCTTTCCTTGATACTTTTCAAACAAAACTCGCAGAACTTGTTGCTTATATGCTATTTTTCTATCATTTCGAGATAAGTTTATGAAATGATTTCGCATTTCACTTTCTTTAACTTTTTTTATGACATCTTTCCATTTGATTTGATTAGATTTTAAATTAGAATTTCCAAAATTTGGTTTAAATTTTCCTGAAATGATATTTAAGACAGTGGTCTTTCCTATTCCGTTTGGACCGCATAATCCAGAAACTTTTCCCGAGATCAGAGTTGGCAAATTATAAAGACGAAAACCCTCTGTTTCTTTCTCGTTGGGATATTTATGAGTAGGGACCAATTCAATTGGCTCATCTAAAATATTTTTTACATATATTGCTTTTGCAGGACAAACATTGGCGCACACACCACATTTCAGGCAAGTTTTGCTATTTATTTTAATTTGGTTTGTAGATTTTTGAACCCAAATTGGGACTTCTTGCTTCTTCTTATTTGGTTTTAATCTTGCGTTTGAAAGCGTTATGGGACATTTCTTAATGCATTGTCGGCCACAGAACCGGAGATTACAAGAATCGTAATCAACCAAATATACTTTTTTCATTGTATTCTAAGGAAAATTGGGATTATCATTATCAATAAATTCCATATATCTACTTATAAATTGAGATAATTGATTAAAGTTTGGAGAATTTCCAGTTCTTACAAAAATACCCGTTAGAGCGTTGCCCATGAGAATTGCTTCAGGAGGTGTAAGGCCACACGATAACCCTAAAAC
>JAUWHC010000386.1 GCA_030606095.1 Promethearchaeota archaeon
ATCGATCCCCTTGTTAGTCATAACAACTAAATAAGAAGATTTTTTTGCTAGCTCACGAACGATTTTCTTTAATTTATCCTCTGGATTTGGGATAACTGTATGGAATGATATAACGACTGGTTTTTTTACAATTTCTAGAAATTTTATTAAATAATTTCCATATTCTCCACCAAAAATACCAAATTCGTGTTGTATAATTATCAGCTTTATAGCATCTATCTCATTTACTCTTTTCGCAGCCTTTATATATGCTGAAATATCATTATCAGCAATATCAAATAAAACATCTTCAATATTTTCATAATTAATATCGCTATTATTATTAATAACGAGTATTTTTGATTTTATAAAAGGAGAAAATTTCTTATCCATTGCTGTCATTAAATCTTTTGTAAAAGTAGCAATACCGCACATTCTGGGAGGATATGTGGCCATATAAAGGATCCAATTAGATTCCATTCTTAATCACATTTAAAAAATGAGTATATCTAGCAAAAAAAATGGGATTTACTTTTTTCATTAGAAATAGGACAATTATTTTATAATCTTGCCACATTTAAATCTTTAGGTTGTATCGTTCCTAATCTTATTAGATAGGGTCCAGTTTTTTTGATTTCAACGACATTAAATGTCTGATCTTTAGTAATACAGAAAAACAGCTCCATAATATGAAATTCGATAAATTAATTTTAAAAAAAAGACAAAAACATTAAAAAATTTAAGATCTTAGATAATTGAAATTATTTTTTGTTAATAGTTACCTTATAGATCTAATGAATAAATCATCTGAATCAAATCTACATAGAACTTTATTTTCCCTTGTTAGCCAACCAACTGCCATCAGTAAAACTTTTTCGTTTTGATGCAATGAATTAACAAGGTGAGTTAAACTTTTTTCTTCTTTAAATGTAAGATTATAAATCTGTCCTGCTAAAAAACCAATCCCAACTTCTATTTCAGACGCCAAGAGTTCGTGAAGAAGTTTATGCAGATTTACCGATGCTACGGCTATTCTTTTATCAGCGGCACCATAATAAATATATAGTCTATCTCCAAATATTGCAGTGCCTGTAGGGAAAACAACATTATTTACATCTCCAACTTTTTCATAATCTTCGGTTGGCGAAAAAAGAGGTTCTTTAAGTCGTCCTATTACATTAAACGGATTTTCTTTATCAAGGAGGGCGGCACTTGCGTGATACACTTTACCTTTATTAGAATCCTCTACAGAATGATATAACATGAGCCAACCTCTATCAGTTTCTATCAATGGTGCTCCAGCACCGATATTTCTTGATTCGTATCCAAATTTTGGCTCTATTACAACATGTTCACCTAATGTTTTTAGATAATCCTTCCAGAAATCGGTTGTCAAATCTTTAAAATCATCGAAATAAACAATTTGAATATCAGGTAATACTCTATGGAACAGTGCAAACTTATTATTAAATTTTTTTGGTATAATGAATGAATCTTTTTCCCATAAGAATACATCTTCGCCAACGACATCCTTATAATATGATATAAAGAAATAATACCTTTCTTTAAGTTTTGATAAGCGGAAATAATCCCCTGCTTCATCATATCTCATTTTAGGCGAAATTATTCCATGTTTTTCCCAAATTTTTAAATCTTTACTAGTTGCGTATGCTATTAACGCATTTCTTCCATCATAGGCCGTGTAAAACATGTAATATGTACCATCAAGAATAACAATTCTAGGATCTTCTGTACCATGGATTTCATAATTATGTTCAGGAAACAAAATAGGGCTATTTCTCCTTTCTACGATATTCAAAGGCCCTTCCAATTTACAATAACCAATACTTGAATAATTTCCTTCTTTTACAGCGCGATAGAACATATGTAATGTATCTCCTTGCTGAACCACCGTAGGGTTTAATACAGCCTGATTTTCAAACTCGTTCTCAGTTGCTTCCAAAAGAACTCTTTCTCTTCGTACTATTACCATATTTTGGTATAACAATCTCTTTCTTATTAATTCATGGATATTATCTAAAATTCTTGATTATTAGGGAGAGAGTTCTTATGAATATTTTATTACAGAATAGCTAACAAAATTGAGTCGTATAAGTAACTTATTATCAAATATTAACAAAAGAAGTAATTTTTGGTTAAAATACTATTAAAAGCTTTATAAATTAGTTTGAATATTTTAATACAGATGAGTTATAGATTCGTAAAACTAATATATCCGTATAAATCTAAAGATGGAAATTTAACGCGTATTTCATCGTTAAAAGTTTATTTAAGAAACAAATGCAATACCATTTATGATATTGTAGAGCAGTATGAAAAAGGATTAGGTTCAAAAATAAAAGAGACAATTAAAGAAGTTAAAAAACTAGTTTTATTGAGAGAAATTATAAACCTCCATAATATTAATGGCATTAAAAGCATGAACCAGATAAGAACAATGGTTAAACAAATAAAATCTGGAAAAGATATCCTATCTCCACGTGGATTACCAAATATTAAATTAGTAAAGACAAAGCAATCGGAATGGATCTTATTTGACGGACACCATTCTCTACTTTCTTATATGATTGCTGGAAGGACGTATTTACATGAAGTCCCTCACTTTATTGTCGAAAACGAAAATGGTCATGTAAATGATAAAGAAATTCTTATATTTTTTGGAATTCATTCCAAAATCTTAAATGATTCTGATTGGAGAAAATATGTAATAAATTGGCAAGCACCAAAGGAAGGACAATTATGTAAACGAGAACAAAAAAACATGGGTGAGCTCTTCAATTCAATTAGTGTTTTTTATAATAAAAACAAAAACTATAATGTAGTTGATATATGAAATAAATCCTCTTACATAATATCATTCTCTTCCTTTTGATTTTACGATAACTAACGCACTAGCTTTAAAATTGCTTTTTCTGTGAGCATTTCAATAATTTATTTAGAATATTCGCAAAAATAAGTAGAAATTTATACCTAGGAAAGTATAATAAACATAATATAACACATAGGAAAAAAGCCCAATCTCCCTATAATTTTAAACCAATTCACTTTTTTCTCTTAAAATACCTCAATTTAACCCTCTTACACTAAAAATAACCAAGAATTTTGAAGTGCATTTTTCATAATACCAAGGTTTATCAAATTTAAAAATATACATTACATACTTGAACAGAGATATTTATA
>JAUWHC010000170.1 GCA_030606095.1 Promethearchaeota archaeon
TGCACGTCTAATCACTTTAGTGGAAAATGATATTAAAGCCGCAGAAAAAATTATTAGTGTGATATACAAAAATTCGGGAAGCGCGTATATTCTAGGCGTTACAGGGGCACCAGGAAGCGGAAAATCTACTTTTATCTCAAATTTAACGAAGTTTTTTGTTAAGCAAGGCAAAAAAATTGGAATAATTTGCGTAGATCCGTCATCTCCTTTGTCAGGAGGCGCTTTGTTAGGGGATAGAATTCGAATGAAAGAAAACTTTTCTCTGGATAATGTTTTTATCAGAAGCATGGCAAATAGAAGGCAACTAGGTGGTTTAGCTAGAGCAACTGAAGATTCGATAAAGATCTTAGACGCTTACGGATGCGATGTTATTATTGTTGAAACCGTTGGAGTGGGGCAATCAGAGGTAGACATATTTAAATCAGCTCATACTGTTCTTGTACTCTTAGTTCCGGGTCTGGGAGACGATATCCAAGCTATTAAAGCTGGAATTATGGAGATTACTGATATTTTTATAGTAAATAAGATGGATCTGTCTGGGGCTGACAAAAAAGTTGCTGAAATTACGCAGATGTTAGAATTAGATGTGAATTATAAGTATCAATCTAATAACATTGAGGAAAATTACGCAAAAATAGTAAATTGGACCCCCAAAATCGTAAAAGTTAATTCGAAAACAAGCGAAAATTTTGAAAAAGTAATTGAGCTTATTGAAGAGCACAAAAAATTCTTAGAAGAATCAGGAATTTTAGCGAATTATCAAATAAATCGAATAAAAAGCGAAACGCTTCAAATTTTAAAGCATAAAATCACAAAAAAAGTAGAAGGTTTAATTAGTTCCAACTCTGCTATTGACGAATACATTAGATTAGTTATGGATAAAAGCCTTGACCCTTATTCTATGGCAAATCTAATCGTAAAACTGCTTGGTATGGATTAAAAAATCTTTTGTCATTCGTAATAATATTTATTTCTTCTTATATGGGAAGTTTTATAACAAAAGAAGAGCCTTTATTTCTCCCTTCTGATTCTAAAATAATTTTTCCTCCATGTAAATCTACAATTTCTTTTGAAATAAAAAGGCCAAGTCCAGATCCTTCAATATTTACGTCTTTCCCTAAAAATGTTCTCTCAATTTTTCCAAATTTTTTAAAGATTAGTTCTTTTTCATCTTCAGTAAAACCAACACCTGTATCTCTAATAATTATATCAACAAAATTTTCATCCTTTTCTAAGTTAATATAAATAATCCCATTTGGAGGTGTATTTTTTATAGCATTTGATAAAAGATTTAAAATCACTTGCTCAATTCTTATTTCATCTACTTCTATGTAGTAACTTCCTATTAGATCGTTCTTTAAAAGAAGATGTCTTTCCTTTAATGAAAAAATTAAATCATTAGCACAATCTTTTATAATTTTTACAATATCTACTTTTTCTTTTTTCAATACTAATCCTTTAGATTCTATATCAAAAGCATCAACTAAATTATTTGTTAACTTTTTTAACCTATCTCCGCCTCTGTTAATTATTTTAACAAATTTAATAACGCTCTCGCTCATTTCTTCGTTACAAGATTCTAAAAGATATTGGGAAGAACTTAAAACGCCAATTAATGGAGTTTTTAATTCGTGAGAAGCTCTTCTTATAAGGTCACTTTTAATTTGATCGATCTCTTTTAATTTTTCAATTTGTTCTCTAATCATATTCTCAGCTTTCTTCTGTTCTGTAATGTCTCTTATTACACCTACTATTTTAACGATATTATCTTTCTTCACTAAACTCCCTCTCACAGAAACCAAAATATAATTACCATCAATAATAGACATCCTACACTCTATATATACGTTTAATCCCGTATCAGTATCGTTTCTAAAAGCTTTTTTTACGTTCATTAAATCTTCTTGATGAATAAAATCATATATTTTGTAATCGATCATTTCTTCTGGTTGATAACCGAAGATTACCTTCACTTGAGGGCTAATATAAGTAAATTTCCCATCTAGATTTGTTTCAAAGATTATATCAATAACATTATTTACGAGAGTACGATATTTTTCTTCAGATTCTTTAAGTTCTCCAGTTCTTTCTTCTACTTTTTGTTCTAATTCTCTGTTTAACCTTTGTAGTTTTTGTTTTGATTTTTTTATTATAAAAAATACAAATATAATTGAGATTGCAAAAAAACTTATTCTCCCCAAATACTTTGAAAGTCCAAAGACTTCACATAATGAGAATATAACACCGATTATCATTATTATAACTTGTATAAGGTTTGAAGACGTTCGTTTTCTTAGAAAAATAATAAGTGTAATACAAATTCCTATACTAAATGCTATTACAAGGAGTATATCCACAAATCCAGCAAAAAGTGGGTCATTATCAAATATTTGAAGAATCATTTAAATTCCTTTTAATTCTATTTTTGATTATAATTTTTTGCTTAAAAGTGAAAAATTTGTTTATAAAAACTCCAATAAAGATTTAAATTTTAACATATTAAAAGGTTTTAAGAAATAACCATTAGCCCCCGATTCTTTCGTTTTCTCATAGACTTCCGTTTCCGGTACGGCAGTTATGTAAAAAACAGGAATATTCTTTAATTTTTTATCAGTTTTAATTGTCTTACATATATCATATCCACTGCTATCAGGTAAAAGGACATCCAATAAAACTAACTTAGGAATTGATTTTTGCAATATCTCAATTGCTCGATTTCCTAAGGAAGTTTCTCTGTAAGAATAGCCTTTCTTCTTAAAAAATTCTGATATTAGAAAAACGGTAGAATCGTCGTCATCAATTATCAAAACATCATATTTATCTTTTCCAATAAAATCTACGTTTAAAATGTTATTAATAATGTTTTCAATATTTATACTCTTATCAAAAATTTCTTTAATCTTTAATAATACATCCCAACTTAACTCATCTTTATATTCTTCCATTAACATTTGAGAAAATCCTTTAATAGAACTTAATTCTTCTTTTAAATGATGAGAAGAGTTTAAGAATTCGTTTATTTGATCAGTTTTTGATTTTGAATCCATATAGAATTCGACAGATGTTCTTACTAACTTAGAAATAGTGGCTATATCGCTTTCTTTGACAAATCCCAACCATTTATTCTTTCTTTCTTCCGAAATTAAAACATTTATTCTTTCTTTACCTTCAATATAGACTTTTTCTCCTTTTTGCCATTTTTTAAAACCATCAGTGATAATTCCTCGCCAAATAGCTTTTTTTCCTGTTTCTTCTTCATATTTTTCCATTTCTTCTGTTTTATTTTCTTTATTACTTATAGCTAACACCAAAATTTTTTAAAATATATTAATAAAAATTTATACATTAAAATATAAAATCATTTTTTTCATTATAATCTTTTCTTATTAAAAAATATAGTTCAATGAATATTTATACATTTGTATTTTTGAATTTACTAATTATTATGATAAAAAGATTTAAATATAATCGAATGTATATAAAATATATTAATTTGGATTATTTATTCATGAAGTAATATACAAAATAAAATTATGTATAAAACTTTTGAATTTTTTATGCAAATTATCAATCAATTAAAAAAAAAGTAACATAAAGAAGTAGAAAAAAATGATTACGTTAGAAGAAACGAAAGAAGAAGAAATCACAACAAATTCTAAATCTCTACCTAAGAAAGAAATGAAAACTATAATCAAATTAGAAAATCTAAGTAAGAAATTTGGAGACTTTTATGCGGTTAGCAATATCAATTTAGAAGTATGTGCGGGTGAAACTATAGGACTTGTTGGTCCAAATGGAGCGGGAAAAACCACAACAATCAAAATGATTGCTAAGCTATTAAGACCATCGTCAGGAAGAATATTAATTGAAAATTTACAAGGAGAACTACAGAATCTTAGAAGTAATTCTAAAAATATTGTTCGTAGAGGGTTTTTGATCGATGTTCCCTTTTTCTATAAAGACATGACAGCAAATCAATTATTAAAATATTTTGGTAAATCTCAGAATTATCCTAGGGATAAAATCAACGAAAGAATAGATGAACTTCTGGAATTATTTAAACTATCTGATTGGAAACATAAAAAAGTTAAAACATTTTCTAAAGGAATGAGGCAAAAATTAGGAATTATTCAATCAATACTCGTTGATCCACAAATCGTAATTTTAGACGAACCTCAAACAGGTTTAGATCCAAAAGCTCGAATAGAAATAAGAACATTTATTAGAGAGCTCCAAAATCAAGGAAAGTCTATTTTTGTAGCGTCTCATATGCTGCATGAAATATCTGAAATCTGCGACAAAATTGCGTTAATTAATCATGGAAAAATTATTGCTTTTGATACAATAGAAAATCTAGAAAAGGATTTAAAGACAAAAGAAATAGATTGTAAGTTGCTTGACCCAATTCCTCTAGAGAATCGTGAAAGCATAATAAGAAAGCTCTATGAAAAACTCGAAATGTATCTAAAGAAAGACTTAGATCCAGATATATCAAAGATTCCAATAAAGTACGATTCAGAGAAAAAAACAATTATTTTTTATTACAATGGTGAGAAAAGAGTAAGAGCAGAAATATTAGAAATATTAGTTACGGAATTTAAGTCAGATTTCAGCGTAATATCATATAGTCGACCAAAAACTTCTCGATTAGAGCGAATTTATTCAGAAATGATAAAAGATGAAAGACCAAAAATAACTTCAAATGATAGGAGGCAAAAATAAATGCAAGCATTAAATGAAATGTATGTAGAAGTAAAACCAATTTTTAATACGTATTCTTTCCAACTTAAGAAGAATTGGAAAAAATTAGTTTTTTTTATAGTACTTTCTGTAGTTTTTGTATTACTATTAAGTTATTTACCTATCGCTTTAATTCCTGATAATCCACTGCCTTCAACTCAAGCAGAATATTTCCAACGAGGATTTATGTTTCTAACTTTTATTCTTATTTTTGCAGTCTGTTTCTTTTTTGGAGGAATAATATGTTCTGAATATAGTTATAAAACGGGACATATTGTATTTCCTATAATTAACAAGTATAAATTAGTCTTAGGGAAATTTTTAGGAAATCTAACTATGGTTTATGGTGTTACGGGAGTATTTTATCTTACACTCGGATTTCTTGGTATGTACTATTATGGTGGTCCACTAAATATTCGATTTTTCTATAGTCTTGGAATTACACTGTTGTATGTTTTAGCTATAAGTAGTTTTGTAACATTATTTAGTTCTTTTATGAAAAATGTTAATATGACCGTAATAGCTTGCATAATGATATTATTAATTGTCCTTCGGATGGTTGATATGTTGGTGGTTTTAATAGAACCTGATTTTGAACCGGTTTACTCCTTGGACTATGTGTCAAAGCTAATTTCTTATATACTCGAGCAAGATTTCCCGACAGAAATCGCTGATAGATATATAGATGGGGGTAATAGTAATATGCCAGGTCCAGATTGGGCAGTAAGAATGTGGTTAACGCCTTCTATTGAAACTGGAATTATTGTTATGCTATCATATACAGTTGTATGTTTAGGAATTGCTATGGTACTATTTAAACGAAAACAATTATAGGAGTATGAAAAAAAAAACAATGAGGTATTATTTAATGTCAAAATTAAAGAGAAAAAACAGAACAAAAACAATATTGCTAAGTCTTTCTTTTTTGGGAATGTTTTTAATAGGTATTTATTCAACTGTAGTTGTTGCATCGACTTACCAAGTGGCTTTAATAAAAGAAACTGAATATTTTGAAATAACTCAATACGAAGAAGATGCGTGGCACACTATTATTAATGCATCCTCCACACCCGCAGATTGGTTTGAAGGAGAAGCTAATATAACTAACGCTCAGAGTAAATATACAACTTTAGGCTGGAGTGATTCGTCCTGGGAATTTTATGATGTTTTAATTTCAGTTATTCTTCAAGAAAATCAAATCCCTTTATTAATGGCTATAGCAAAATTAGGATATAATGAAACTGAAATAAATAACAATTATACAAATACTTACAATTTATGGTTTGGAGTACGTTCTTATTGGAATTTCACATCTATAAATTTTGAAGAAAGTCCAAGTAATGCACAAGATCCTATTTTAATATTTCAGAATCCAGGAGATTATGGGAAAATGCTAGACGACTACAATCATTTAGTAGAGGATATACAAAACGATCCAGCTATATCACCATTTATAAAAATTCAATTTTCCAATATCACCGGCGATGAATTTTTATGGCAACGAATCTTTAGTGGATTTGGTGTAGCACTTCCAGCTGATGAATATATAACAATTCTAATTGACGAACTTGGATGTGAAAACGCTACAATTAACAATAACATTCTTACTGTTAAAAAA
>JAUWHC010000153.1 GCA_030606095.1 Promethearchaeota archaeon
GAAATTACTAATAATTATATCGTATTCCCTGTACTTATAATTTTTTATAATTAATTAAATTGATAATAAGAAATTTTTCAAGATTTGCATTCTATAAAGCTTCGTTTTTATCGACTTTGGATAGAATTGGACACCTTCTCCGAGATATTATTTATATTTAAACTTAGTGTACTCATTTAGAACTTCATGAATAAATTGGTTTTTTTTCGCATGTAATAAATTTAAAATTCTTAAATGGATAATCAAATACTTGTGCTAGAGTGGGAGTAAGGTAGGGTTCTTCATGCTACAGTGCTTTAATTATATATTTATGTGCATCCTTTTAAATCATTTTAAATAAGTTCTGCTGAGGGTTATAAAATACATTAGATATTCTTTTAAGTTAAACTTTACAAGTTATTGAATAGTGTTCAAACTCAATTAAACTTATTATAAAAATTTCATATTAATTCATATGAGATTTGGAATTTCCCCTTTATCACTCGATCTTGTTATTGATAAAATCCTAAAAGAAAAGGGTTTGGCGGGATTAGCACAATTTAGGCTTTCGGATCTTATCGAGGGAGTTGCTAAAGCGGGATTTAAACACTGCGAGATAACACTAGATATCTTCCAACTAGTTCCTATTCAGATAACAGAGGAAGAAATTGAGAAAATTAAGAGTATCAAACAAGAATATGGTATTACTTATTCAGCACATTTTCCTTTCATAAGCCTTGAACTTGCAAGTCCTAACAAATTCATTCGTGAAGGGAGTATAAACTCGATAGTTGACGCATATAATACCTTTATCGAATTAGAAGATGATATAGAAGTCTATGTATTACATGCAACGGGCGAATTTATTGCGGATGCAATGAATTTTATAAAGGATTCAGATATCTATCCCGTTGCAGCAAAATTATTCGAAGATTTATCAATTCAGAGCATAAAAGAAATTATTAAAAGGACAGGAATAGATAGAAAGAAAATTGCGATAGAAAATATCGTGTTTCCCTTTGAAGCTACAATTAAAATCATTGAAGAATTAGGTACGAAATTATGTATTGATACGGCACATACTCTAGGTGGTTTCTCGGGAGAATGCGATTTGGTTGATATCGCGGAAAAATATTTAGATATCACAGCTGAAATTCACTTACAAGACTATGATGAAAAAGGGCTTATTGAGCATGGTGCTTTAGGTACGGGGAAGAACGTTCCACCGGAGTTTTTAAATTTACTTGACCAAAGAAATTTTAAAGGACCAGTAGTTTTTGAACTCCCAAGAAGCGAAGCATTAAAGTCTATCGAGTATATTAAAAAATTTGCTCCCCAAATAGAACTACCAAATATTAAAGATCAACCCTTCTATTAGAAGAATTTAGTATTTTAGTAAATAATTCATATTTCAACATTTTCTCCTGTATTATTTCATATTTTTAGAGATATTTCTGTCCATTTTTTCTTAAATATTTCCAGAATGAAAAACTTAATTAAATTCGCGTCTACTATTTACTTTATGGACTTTAAAGTAGATATCGAAGAAGCTAAAGAACGAATGAAAGCGTGGTGGGATCATGAAATAATAGATCGCCCTGTTTTTAGTTATTATTTTCCTAAAAAAAGGGGAAAACTTGGTGCGTATTTAGATATCGTCGGTGAAAATTGGGATTTAGCACAAGACCATGAAGAAATTGAAAATGTTCTTGATGGGTTTGAAAAACGATCCGAAATTACATATTTTGGGGGTGAGTCTATTCCTACATATTTCCCGAATTATGGTCCTGGCATTGTGGCATCAGTTTTTGGAATTGAACCAAAATTCCAATCGAATACAGTTTGGTTTAGTCATCCAACAAAAATAGAAGATATCACAGAATACCTTGAAAGCGTCAAATTAAATCAAAATAATGAATGGTATTCACGACTATTAAGAATTACTGAATATGCGGCAAAACGAGCTGGTGGAAACTATACTATAGCACAGACTGATTTAGGGGGTGTTTTAGATACACTTTCAGCATTTTTAGGACCAACTAATATAATTTTAACTATGAAGAGAAAGCCTGAAATTATTGACACATGTCGTTCAATCATACTTGAAAAACTATTACATGTTTATGATAAATTACAAGATATTATTGATAAATATGGAGATGGATGTAGTAGTTGGCTCAATGTTTGGTGTGGAAAAAGGAGTTATCCTATGCAATGTGATTTTAGTGCGATGTTAAACCCAAAATGGTTTAAAAGGTTTGCCTTACCTGATCTTGTAGCTCAAGCAGAACATTTGGATTATGCAATTCATCATTTAGATGGTCCCGACGCATTCCATCACTTAGATTCCTTATTAGCCGAACCTGCTATAACGGGGATTCAATGGGTTCCCGGTGCAGGAAGTGCACCAATGGGATCAGAAGTATGGATATCTCTCTATAAAAAAATTCAAAAAGCCGGTAAAAATTTAGTAATAGATGCCTCACCAGAGCAAGTTTCTAATTTATATAAAAATCTTGACTACAAAGGGTTATTTGTAAGAACTTTCTACCGAACAGAATATATTACAAATCTCTACTTACCGAAATTTATGGGCGGTAATGATGGCAAATTAATATTCAAAGCAAGGAATTGGATAGAAAAACAAGGGAAAAAGAAACTAACAAAAGAAGAATTAGAGGAGTTCTTAATATTAAATGGAATTGAGTTAAATAACAAGTTTAAAAAAGATTTACTTAAGGAGATTAATAGTTCTATGACTGAAAAAAACCTTGTATAATATTTCACTAATAATTTCTTAAAGTTTTAATGGATATTTTCGATATTTCTCTATAGCTGCTCTCATTGCTAAAACATTCTCCCACGGTATATTTAAGATGTCATGACTAGGTCCTACAAAATAACCGCCACCTTTTCCAGCTTTCTTTATTGTGTTCCTTACATTTTCATCCGCATCTTCGGGAGTTCCATGAGTTAAAATCCCTGAGGAGTCCAATCCGCCCATAAAGCACAAGCGATCTCCTAGCGATTCTTTTAATCCAGCTAAGTCAACTCCTGCTGTTGCTTCTAAGGATTGAATGCAATTAAGACCAGCATCAACTAAATCAGGTAAGTATTGATCAACTTTCCCACAAGAATGGAGTACAACTAACACACCTCTTTTCTTGCATACTTGGTAAATTCTTTTGTGATATGGAAGGATAAATTCTCGAAAAACTTTTAAAGAAAAGAATCCATTGTCTTTATAACCCAAATCATCGCCAAACATAACTATATCAACGCCTACTTCAGCTAACCGTTTAATTATTTCAATATTAACCTTTGTGTACTCGTCCATAATTTCGTGAATAAATTTTGGGTTTTTACGTAAATAATAAGAAAAACGAATAAATGAAATACCCCCAATTAGAACTTCAGAGGGATTTAGGGGTAAATTTGCCATTGGATAGAAATAAGGCGCAAGAGCTTCAACAAATCCTTCCCATTTTTGAGTCGAGTATTTTACCCTATCGTTAATCAATTCAGTGGGTTTTCCATACTGATCCCAATAAGAGTGCAATATCTCCGGACTTGTAAAATAACCACCAACATACCAAGCATATTCCAAACCTGTATTAACTTGCTTCACAGTTCTATATAACCGGCCGTCCATCCTATTAAGACGACAGCCAGCGTATTCAGGAGGTGCGTTTTCAAATCTCACCTTTATTTTATTTTCCCCAAAGGGATCCATTCCATAAAGATCGGCGTTCCAAAAGCGTTGTTCTGTAATATAGTATTTAACATTAGATTTCGTATTTTTTACGGAACTATGATATCTTTTCCTTTCTTCGGATTCTTTAAAAGCTTGGAAAGAAAGCCCTGTTTGCTCAAAGCCAAATAAATGTATAGGAACCATATCGGGTTCACCATCAAGCTCGAGAGCTTTGAATACCCGTTCACGTTTTGATAATACCATAATCTATGTGAAAATGAGTTGATCTAAAATTAAAAGAGATTAATAATGAGTAGAATAATATTATGTTAAAAAAGATTAGTTAATTTACAAATGGATAATTTTAAGGAAAGAATTATATATCCATAGCTCTATAGATTATATATGAATACATCAATACAAATCACTAAGGATACGTTGGAAGAATTAAAACGATTAAAAGAAATAATAAAAGCTTCTACATATGACGATCTTATAAATGAGCTCATTAATAAAGCTCAAAATATTCCAGATACAATGTTTGGTATCGATAAAGGAAAGATAAAAAAAATTTCAAAAGAGGATAGAATTGCTTTCCGAGGAGATATTAGAAATTCTTTGTAATGAGGTTAGTGAAAAGAATATTAGTGCATAGAAAGCAGCAGAAATAGCTGGAATCTCGCTTAGAAAAATACTTTATGAACTGAAGAACCGTTATCCTTCAGGATATGATGAACAAGATCTTAAAGAAGATCTCGAATTTGCCTTGGGTTTTAATACATCATGATTAATATAATTAATGCCTCTCCACTAAATTATTTAGGGAAAATAGGAACAATTACATTATTTCCTAAACTTTTTTCAATATACTACGACAATAGTCAATAAGGAAGTATTAGAATATGAAACTGTTACTATTTGGAGCAACATAAATTTCGTTCATTTTATCTACTATTTTTCAATTTCGATAAAAGGTTTACTGAATTCATTGAGTACTTTCATAAGCTCTTCTTGTTGTATTGTCTCCGTTTCGTGATTAATCTCTTCCCAAATAAAGAAAATCTTATTATTGATGGGAATTATTAAGGTTTTTCCAAACTCAATGGTTTTTTTAGATTTTTTTTCTTGCACTACAATGTTTAATGATAAAACTTCAATTCCCTCTAATCTTGAACCCTTTTCCGTAATCGTCAGCTTGTTGAAATCTGGAGCGTGTGTTTCTTTAATCACATTTTTGATTTGTCCAATAACGAATTTAATAACGGCGGGTTCAAGGTCAACCTTTTTATCATAGACACACGCAATTAATCCCATTAGTTTCAGGAAATTTTGATATTCTATCGGAGGTGTGAGACGATATTCATAAGTGCTTTCTCCTCCAAATAGATTTAGACCCTTTATTATTTTTTGATCGATTACTTTCCATCCATGCTTAATTAATTGCTTGAAATATGGTACGATAAAAGGCTCTAGATTATTTTCGTGTATTTCTTTCGCCTCCTCAAATATCGTGCTTAATTCTTCTAAGATCGTTTCTCTAAATTCTTCTAATTCATCAAATTTTGATTGTATATTTTCTATTATTAATTCAAAATAGTGTCTCGGCTCAACAGCAATAAATTTATTTGGTTTCCGAGCATCCTCAGAAGGTGGACCTTTTTTTACACAACCTTTTTCAATGAGCTTCCTTAGGATAGAATATATCCTAGTTCGTTCAATAGAAAATACCTCTTCATTTAATTTTCGGGCAATCGTTCCAGATTTTCCCTTTTTTAACAAAGTAAAATAGACTAAGGCCTCATCTTGATCGAGATCCAATTTCTGTAGATTATCTACAAAAATATTCTCAGATTTTTCATCTGTCATTAAATATAATACGATTTTACAACATTTAAATATTGTTATTGTGATTGATCACAAAAACATTTAAATATGTTGTTGTGATAGATCATAATAACACAAAAAAAAATTAGAGATGATTAAAAAATGAGCTTTAAATCACATGCTAAAAAACACGCAGGAAAACAACAATCCAATTTGGATTTCAAGATGATGTCGTTTTTCTTTTCCTTACGGGATAAGTTTAGAAAACCAATTAATAAAGTTAAAAAAATAGGGATACAAACAGGAAACACGATCATAGACTATGGATGTGGTCCGGGTAGTTATACAATCCCCGCTGCAGAATTAACAGGATCAGGAGGAAAGGTATATGCCGTGGATACCCATCCCTTTGCCATAAATAAAGTACAAAAGAAAATTAAGAAATATAATGTGAGCAATATCGAGACTATAAAAACTGATTGTAAGATAGACATTAAGGATAATAGCATCGATATCATCATGTGTATTGATGTGCTTCACGCTTTTGGAGCGAAAGAAGGTTGTATCTTAAAAGAGTTTTGTCGAGTATTAGATGAAAATGGTTTTCTGCTAGTAGATGACCATCATTACCAAGAGGACGAACTCTTATCTAAAGTTCTTAATCACGAAATGTTTGATTTTATGAGAAAAGAAGAAGATTTGTATTTTTTTACTGAAAAATTACGAAAATAATGGTGATATCGATACTGAACCATGATATGTCAGACCAATTAGATTATTCAAGGTATTTTCCTCATTTTGATGATCCAATTTTGGCAAGCATCGCTATTCTAATTATGTTTCTTGTTGGATTAACAGCGGGAATATTAATATACAAAAATATAATGACCAAAATAAGTAAGATCGTTTTATTATTAATTTCTATTGTTTTTGGGGGTATTCTCTTCGGAGGATTTCCTAATATTATTTTTTTAACGGGCTTAACATTCTTAATTCTCGGCATTTCTCTATTTTTTAGTAGAGTTTTTTGTGGTTATGTATGTCCTTTAGGCGCTTGCCAAGAATTAGTTTCTATGGTTAGGTTTAAAGCAGTAATTAATTTCGATCAAGAAGTTAAAAAAAGCAACAATACCTATATAAGG
>JAUWHC010000412.1 GCA_030606095.1 Promethearchaeota archaeon
AGATTGTAATCAAAAACAGTATCTCCTGGAAAGATCATAAAAACTCTATTCTCTTTATAAATTTGGTTATTTCCTGTGATGCTTAGAAAGGAATGTAATGGACCTAACTTATATTGAACTCCAGAGTGATTTACTAATATTTTATTTTTTATTTGGTAAGAATTTACAAAATCTTCAATTTGCTCACCTAAATGACCTGTTACCACTACAATTGGTTCAATCTCTAAATTGATTAAATTGGAAATTAAATGTGAAAGAATGGTTTGATTGTTTAAAGATTTGATTTTAATCAGTGGCTTTGGAATATGTTTCGCAATATCTCTAACACGAGTGCCTTCACCGGCACATAATATAACACTTGTGATATTTTCCTTATTTGTATCTTTATGTTGTAACAATAGTATTTCCATCCATATCAATTATGATGGTGTGTTCTTGTTGAGCAACTGGTTTTTTAGTTTTTTCTATTAATATTGGATAATGATCTAGAATTTTTTTGCGAACAAAAACATCAATTGTTTTTTGAATCTTATTTTTTGGGATGATATTATGATTCTCAAGCAAACGGGGCGAAAAAGGTAGTTTTTTAGTTAATTTGTTTATTTGATCCATATAATTCTTCTCTATAAAGGGTAAACCCTTCTTAGATTTTTTAAATCGATAAATATAAGACTTAGTACCATTTTCTACTATACCTTTCCCAGAAGTAGCAAATGGTTCACACGCATAAGCATCTCCAGGTTTTAAAATTTGATTGTGGTTTATAGCCTTATAATTTGGAATGAAAGGACCTGCGTGTAAGTTGTATCGTTTCAATTCATGGCCTCCAAGATTATAAATTGGTTCTAATCCACGATTTTTAATTTTTTTAGCAATTGCATCTCCCAATTCGTATAATTTTGTGCCAGGTTTAAAAATTTCAATTGCAGCTTCAAGGGCTTCTTGAGCGGCATCTATAATGTTTTGGAGCGTTTCGTCGTTATTTATGTTAAATGTTATTGCTGAATCGGCAATATAACCGTCATAGTGGGAACCTATATCGATTTTCAATAATCCTTTATTAGGTACAATAGTACTATCATCGATCGGCGGACTATAATGAGCAGCTATCTCATCTAGAGACATATTAACGGGAAAAGATAACTCACAACCTTGATTTAATATTTCTTCTTCACATTTATTAGCAATTTCTAAGAATGGAACTCCCGGTTTTATTAATTTTGCAGCAAGCTTTTTGGCAGCTTTAACAGCTTTACCAGCTTTAATGTAAGATTCTATCCAATCGTTTGGCATAATTATAATTATAAAAAAATTAATTAAAATAATAAATTATCTCAAAAATATAAGACTTATGGTGTAAGGCGATCGGGTGTTCGAGGATACATTACCGCTTCCCGAATGTCATCAAGACCACACATAAAGGTTATCCAACGAGCTATTCCTAAGCCAAAACCCGCATGAGGTGGCATTCCAAAACCAAACACGTTTACGTGCGATTCAAAAGATGCGGGATTTAATCCTTTAGCTTCAATAGCATCAATTAATTGTTGTTTATTGTGAACTCTTGTTCCTCCCGAAGTTAATTCAAGCCATCCCATTTGAAGATCAAAAGATTCGCTATATTTTGGATTATTAGAAGGTAAAATATAAAATGGTTTTATTTCCATTGGCCAATGAGTTATGTAATAATATCCCGTTAATTCTTCACCTAATTTACGATATGCTTCTGTAGAAATATCTTCACCCCATTCAATAGTTATTCCAAATTTATTAGCAACTAATTCAATGATTTCATCGTATTTGTAGCGAGGAAAAGGTAATTTTGGAACTATGGTTTTATCTTCCATATTTAAAACTTTCAAAGCAGTCATTCTATTTTCTCGAACATCTTCTATGACATTATAAACCAATTCTTCTAAAATTTTTTGAACATCATTCATATCAGCAAAAGACATCTCAACATCTAACGTGAAAATCTCGCATAAATGCCTTTTCGTATGACTTTTCTCAGCCCTAAAAGCAGGACTAATTTCAAATACCCTTTCATATACTCCACATAACTGTTCTTTATATAATTGAGCAGATTGTATTAAAAACGCTTCTTTATCGAAATACATGATTGGAAATAACTCAGTACCGCCCTCGGTCGCGGAACCTATTATTTTAGGGGTTGTTATTTCTGTAAAATCTTGTTTAAGTAGAAAGTTTCTAATTGACGTTAACACCTGCCCGCGAATTTCAAAAATAGCTTGATTTCTTAAGGATCTCAAATCTAACGCTCTATTATTAAGTCTAAGATCAAGTTCTGAAATTGTTTCTCCTGTCATATCAATTGGAAGTTTATCAGGAGTTCTGTTTAAGATTTTAATTTCGGTTGGAATAATTTCAATCCCACCTGGTGCCTTTTCAAATTTTTTCACTTTACCTTTAATCATTAGGCAATATTGATAACCAACTTTTCCTTTTTCAAATACCTCATCAGAAACGACACCTTTTTTTAAAGTAATCTGTCGCTCGCCATATTTATCTTGTAAGTTTATAAACTTCAAACCTCCAAGATCTCGATAATTCCTTACCCATCCACCAAGAATTACCTCTTGACCGTCTAATTCAGGCGTAACATCCCTCGTATAGTGAGTTTTTCTCCAACTTTTCATCTCATCAATAGACATATTAACCTTCAAATCTCTAGTTTTACTTAAATTAAATTTGAAAAGGAAATTAACAATAAATTTTTTGCTATCTTATAATTAATTAATAATGCCAAATCTATATTGGAAAAACAAAGATAAATTTGAAAAGTCTAAAACATTTAAAACTCAAATATCTTCTCCTCTCCAAGTATTAGAATCAATAAGC
>JAUWHC010000208.1 GCA_030606095.1 Promethearchaeota archaeon
GGTCGTTCGATTGAAGATACGCTTCGCCCAGATAGGATCGTAATAGGTGAGATTGACGAGAGGAGTGGCGCCATGCTTCAAGAGTTTTACGAATATTTCTATGGTGACCACTTACAAAATTGCCCTATGTTAAGGATGAATATAGAAAGCGCTGAATTAGTTAAATATGGCAATAATTGCCTTTTATCTACTAAAATCAGCTATGCTAATGAATTCGCGCATTTTGCTGAGTTAGTACCTAATGTAGATGTAGCCAAAGTTATGAAAGGAGTAGGGCTGGATTACAGAATAAATTCTCGATTTTTAAATGCTGGAGTTGGTTTTGGAGGTTCTTGCTTTCATAAAGATGTAAACGCACTAAAAGCGTGGTCTAAATCAAAAGGATATACTTCAAGATTATTGGAAGCTGTTTTAGGCATTAATGACGATCAAGCAATCCACATCATCAATATGGCTGAACAATTGGCAGGAAAATTAGCTGGTAAAAAAGTAGCCTTATTAGGTCTTGCTTTCAAGCCAGGTACGGACGACATGCGGGAAGCTGCTAGTATTAGGGTTGTTAATGAATTAAGAAAAAGAGGTATAACTGATATCATCGGATATGACCCTAAAGCAAATAAAACTGCTGAAATGGAATTGGGAGATAAAATTAAATATGCCGAATCAATTGAAGAAGCTTTAAAAGATTCTGAGTGTGCAATATTAATTACGGAGTGGGACGAGTTTAAAGCCCTAACACCAGACGATTTCAAGAAGCAAATGAGAGCTCCGAACCTTGTAGATGGAAGAAGAATTTTCGATTACGACGAATTTAATCGCGCTTTGCCATTTAGAGCAATAGGTCGGACTGATTTAGAATAAAGAATAAAGAATAATTAAAACTAAAATTTTCTCTAATTAACTAATTTCTATAATCTTTTCTGGACTCCTTAGAAAAATTTCATTTATTAGAACTATTTGAATTATTTTCTTGTATTTCATTTTTAGAAAACTCAATTATTAGATTATTACATTCTTCTATTATATCTTTAACAGGATCTTTAAAACTGGAAGCTTCTTCTTTAAAATCGTCTTTTTTTAGTCCGTCAACATATCCATATGACGCTTTACCTCTTAATTTAACTAGATCCTTTAACATGTCTACTTGATTATCAATTTTTTCTTTGAACCATTCTGGAATCAATTTTTGCTTTAGATCGGCATAAATTGTAGATACATCATGCTTTTTTGGATATTCAATCCCAAAAAGAATTAAGACCGCTTTTAAGGCTTGCTCAACTGACATTTGTAAGGAATAAATAACATCATCCCATCTTTCGTCTTCATATGCTCGTATAGCACCTTGATACCAACGAAACGCTCTTTCAACTGCTCCTTTTGAAGTATCTAAATTATTCATAGTTCAATAATTTCTCCAAACTTAACATTTCTTTCCCAATAATAATCATTTTCTTTTATGAAAACCCTTCTTAGTCCTTTTTCTTCGATTCTTTTTCTTATTCTTTTAAGAAAATGAAATCCTGTTTTATTTCTATCAAATAGAATGATTCCATCCATCGCAATATCATAAAATATTGTTCTAAATGTATGTAGATCTTTAAATAACAATGATATATCCTGTATAGTAGAAAATAGACGATCACCTTTGGAATTTTTTAATTTTGATTTTCTCTCGTAATCTGAGATTATTTTCGTTAGTTGATTATTTAAACCGTTTTTTATCGATGATTTATTAGTAAATATTATAAAAAGGTCAATATCGGATTCATTATTCCATTTTCCCCTCGCTACAGAACCAAACAATATAATTGAAAGCAGATCCTCGTGATACTTCTCTTTCATTAATCTTACAAAATTATATAAATAATCTCTAAAAACATAAGAGACACGATCAAATTCTTCTATCATTCGATTTCCCTCTACTTTACTTATTCAACATCTTTTATATTTCATATCAAATTACAATTTAGATTACTCACTTCTAAGAAATATAATATGAATATATTTAGCTATTGTATTTAATATATTCATAACAATTTTTTATTTTTACTATAAAGTAATAATATTGTAGAATAACTTAGAATTTTAAAGGTCTTTCCTTTAATAACCTCGTTAATGTTTTTCTAAATACAGATTGTTCGAAGTTCGTATGAGAAAAATAATTGTACGAAGAGCTTGAAGGATACACGGAATACACAAATAAAGTAAAAAAAAAGATAAATTCCATGGATATAGTAATCGAATCTGTGTTTTTAAGGTTTTAAAATCTCATTTATCTTTTCTACTCTTTTTTCTCTTGATAAACTCTCTTCTACAGGGTTTAAACTACCATAAAGACTCTTATGATAGATTTCTCTTGTTTCTTTATGAAAAACTCCAACAGTGAATCGGTGTGAATTCCTTGTAATCTTCAAAGCTTCTTCTTTTGTCTTTGGTTCTTTATCAAGAAATTCAATCTCACTACGATATTCTTCCCATTTATGATAAGGCATAGCAGGTTGCAAAACTTCGATGAAGTTGATGCTAAAATTGCTACAGGCCCTACACCGTACATCAGATTTTTCATGGGATATTTTTCAGCTTCTGAACTGAAGGGAATTCCAATACCATCAATATCTTCTTGTTCGTCTGAGTTATAGATAACAATTCCACCATCAGCAACATTATTAATGTGAGTTTCACAGCTTCGCTTATCAAAGTTAACAAGAAGATCCGCTTTCATGTAATGGCTAGTAATCCATCTAGTGGAAGTACTAACCATAGAAAAGTTGTGTCCTTCTCTAATTAGGCTCATATAATCGTCCATTTGAAATACATGTTGTCCCATACTAGAAAATATATGAGCTACCACTGATCCAGCTTTTTTTACGCCTTCTCCCGCCTTTCCTCCAACCAAAAAAGTAAAGACATCATTAACCATTATGAGATTTACCTTAAATTATGTTTGATTATTGATTTAAGAAATACTTATAAAAATAACTCACAACTATTCTCGAATATTATTTAAATATATGTCTTATAATCTCTTGATATTTCATTAAAAAGCAATTGAAATGAATTTTTAATAGCATTAGATCAATACTAAAGATTATTAATCCTATACTCTTATTATAACTTACAATGAAAGAAAAAAATTTAAGAATTTTATTTATTTTAGGTTTATCGATATCTTTCGTTTTAATGTTGCTTTTAATGATTTTTGGGAATATTTCCCTAAATCTAACATCAATTATATTCTTCTATGCTGTTAAATTTCTATCAGGGTTTGGATTGATTCTTAGTATTGCAAATGGTTTTCTAATTCTTTTAGATAAAGCTAGTGAAAAATTGGATAAAAAAGGAACTAATATTGTAATTATTCTACAAATTTTTGTTCCATTTGTTTTTATTGGTTATGCAATTTACTTGATTATTTCAAGTTATTTTCGAAATACTCTATTTTCTTCAGGAGGTTTTTGGTTAGTAATTGAAATTTTAATATACTTCTACGGAATCCTATCTCTGCTTCTAACGCTTTATCTTTTTCCATTGATGAAAGATAAATTCTATAAAGGAATAGAATTAAGTAAATTCTCGGCAGTCAAAAAGGGAGCAAAGGGGGCTTCAAGAAAAGTTAAGAAAAAGTTTTTCACTCTTAAGGGTGATTATGCAAAGGTTCAAAAACAAGATCAGCTAACTGTAAAGGATTTACTTGAATCATGGAGAATCAAGTTCGCAATAAATTTTTTATTGATAATTGCTATTGGCTCTTTAATCTTTACCCCAATAGCTTTTTTGTGTATATTTTACTGGCTAAGATTATATGTCTTTTTTAGATCTGAACGTAAAGAATATGAAAGATATGTACTTATGGTTGCAATTGCGGTAATAGGAATCTTTGCACTAGTAGCACCATTGATAAATTTACCATTTTATACTTCGATTGCACCATTCATCTGGACGATAAATCTCTTTTACTTGTTCGGGATTTCTTTCGCTTCATATATACTGATTAAAAAATTACTCAGTTTACAAGGCGTTACCATCCAAGAATTAAAAATGAGAAAGAAAGAAAGACACATTGAGAAATTAGAAAGAGAAAAAGAAGAACTTAAAAAGCAACTCGAGAGTAAAGATTAGAAATGAATGATACGAATTTTGATCAAAAAGTAGAGGAAACAATGTTAGGGCCATTATGGGCTCGAGCGAAGTATAGTCAGTTATATCCTGAATTACTAAGTGATTTAAAAGCTATAGATATCATTAAAAATGTGGATTATGATTTTTCAAATATCGAAGATTATCTTGCGAATGGCGTGGATTAGGATTAATGGCAAGAGCTAAAAATTTTGATATAGCGGTTAAAGAATTTATTGAAAACTATCCATCAGCTACAATCGTTAATATTGGAGCAGGATTAGACACTACTTTTTTTAGAGTTGATAATGGTACAATCAAGTGGTATGATTTAGATTTACCTTCAGCTGTCTCATTCCGTAAAACCCTCTTATCTGAATCCGAAAGAAATAAATATATTTCAAAATCTGCCCTCGATTATTCTTGGTTCGATGAAATTGAATATGACCTAAACAATGGAATCTTTTTCATTGCTGGTGGTTTTGTTTATTATTTTAATGAAGATGTAATATCATCTTTAATTATTGAAATGTCGAAATGATTCCCAAGAGCAGAAATGATTTTTGATGCGACCTCTAAACTTGCTAATAAAGTTGTCAACCTGAGGGCTAAAAAAGCTGGTGAAAAAGAATTGAGGTTCTACTTTGGAGTTGGTAACCCAACGAAGATTTTTCCAAAGTGGTCACCTAATATTCAAATACATGATTGGTATACAATTTGGGCAAGAACAGAGTTGAATCCAAATTGGAACGCTCAAACAATCTCAGCAATTAAGAAATCTGAGCGAATAAAAGCAGCAAAAATAGTTCACTTGAAATTTTTAAAATAAAGATTAAATCATATGGTTGTATTCTTTGAGATATTATTATTCAGTTAAGCTAGTTATCAACTTTACTGAATTCCGTTTAATAAATGAATCATTTTTTATTTGATTTTAGACTTCTCCATTATGATTAAAACAGCAATTTAAAACTTGAACAGAAAAGAAAAAGTCTACCTATTTACTCTTTATTTGCTCTTTTAACTGCTTAATAATCTTGTCTTTCTCTTCTAACGCCTTATCTTTCTCTTCTAACGCTTTGTCTTTTGCTTCTAACGCCTTGTCTTTCTCTTCTAACGCCTTGTCTTTCTCTCTTAACGCCTTGTCTTTCTCTTCTAGCTCTCGTTCAAGCTTAATCTCATTAATCATGTTGCCGACGGCGTATAATTCTTCGTCGTCCATATCAATACCGCTTTCTTTAGCTACTTCCTTGGTAAAGTCTATCTCCTCCTTTCTTACTTCCTTCAAAAGAGCTTTTAAATTTAGACGCTCGACATCTTTCGGAAATATTATGATTATTAAGTAATATATGCAACCTCGGGTTTTAATAATTTTTGTTTTGTCTTTCTTGAGCCTTCTTCGAAAGTACGCAAAATGGATTAAATCGTTGCGCTTGAAAATCTCCTCGGCACTTCTTAAAACGCCGGGTAACGAT